>CAIRYE010000137.1 GCA_903882765.1 uncultured Anaerolineae bacterium | reverse complement strand
TAACCAATCCAAGATGTATGCGTCCTCCCTAACCGGCTGGCTGTTCCTAAATGGTTCCTATGGTTGTGGAAAGACCCACCTGGCAGCGGCTATCGCCAATTTCGCGGTTCAAATGGGCATTCCCACTCTTTTTCTCACCGTACCGGATCTATTAGATTCCCTTCGTTTTGCCTACGATAGCAGTGATACGACATTTGAACAGCGCTTCAACCAAATGAAAACAGTAGAGCTGTTAGTGTTAGATGATTTCGGAACCCAAAATTCCACCAGTTGGGCGCAAGAAAAACTATTCCAAATTGTTAACTTCCGCTACATCAACAAACTGCCGATGGTAATTACCTCGAACTTGGTGATGGAAGAAATTGAAGCACGAATACGTTCCCGCTTACAAGACCCCTCCATCGTGAGTTTGGTAAAGATTTTAGCGCCAGACCATCGCCGCCCAACCGATGAAATGGGTCACTCCGAGATCTCTTCACTAGATGTTTTATCCAAAAGGACCTTCGCGAATTTCACTGATCGTACTGATGAAAAATTGACCAGAGAACAACAACGCTCTGTGGCGGATGCCGTAAAAGAAGCAACAGATTACGCCAAAAACCCAACTGGCTGGATGATCATCACCGGTGAGTATGGTAGCGGTAAAACGCATTTAGCGGGTGCCATTGCCAATTTTCGCGCTCAATTAGGCGCGCCACCCCTGGTGGTTCTCGTTCCTGATCTATTGGATCATTTACGGTCGACCTTCAGCCCTAACTCATCAATTTCTTATGACCGATTGTTTGATGAGGTGAAGATAGCGCCATTATTGATCCTGGATGACTTAGGCTCACAATCTACCACTCCGTGGGCAAAAGAAAAATTATTCCAATTACTAAATTATCGCTACAACCTCGAACTGCCTACAGTTATCACAATAGCTACGGATACCCTTCAGATGATCGATGAACGTATCGCCACTCGGCTGCGGGATGACCGACTTTGTAATATGGTCGTTCTGCAAGTGCCCGCTTATGCCGGTGCCTTGCCACGCGCGAACAGAACAAGGAAAAAAGCATGAAGGCTCACGACAATTCCATACCAGTATTTTATAAACCTGAAAACGTACCTTCGGTATATCGGGTTGATTACGCTGCCTTGGCTGAACAGGCGAAGATAGATGCCGCTGCCAAGGAAATCAAGCCAGCGATTTATGACCGGGTAAAAACGTCACTGGTCTTAATTGATGTTCAAAATACCTTTTGCGCCCCGGGTTTTGAGTTGTTCGTGGGTGGCAGAAGTGGTAACGCAGCGGTAGAAGATAACACCCGATTGTGCGAATTTATTTATAAGAATCTTTCGAGTATTACCGATATCACCGCTACGCTGGATACACATCGTGCTGCTCAAATTTTCCACCCCCTCTTTTTTATCGATGCCGCTGGTAACCATCCTAGCCCCTATACTGATATTCATAAGGAGGACTTGGTTTCAGAGCGATGGGTCTTCAACCCAGCGCTGGCAGACCGATTTAAAATAACCTCTACATTTGGGCAAAAGCAAGTGATCGATTATGCCGAGAAACTTGAGGAAAAGGGCAAGTTCGCCCTAACGGTTTGGCCGTATCACGCTATGCTCGGTGGAATTGGACACGCCTTGGTTTCCGCTGTAGAAGAAGCGGCGTTTTATCACTCAATGGTTCGTGGTTCTATATTTGATATCAAAATAAAAGGGGATAACTCTTTTACCGAAAATTATTCGGCGCTCTCCCCCGAGGTATTGGTAGGGCTCGATGGTAAACCTATTGGACAAGTGGATGATTCCATCTTCAAAAAACTGCAAGGTTGTGATCGGATGATCATAACCGGCCAAGCTAAGAGTCATTGTGTAGCTTGGACAGTAGCTGATTTATTGGAAGAAATTCAACGAAAAGACCCAACTTTGGCGAATAAGATCTATTTGTTGGAAGATTGCACCTCACCTGTGGTTGTACCAGGGGTTGTTGATCACACAGATAACGCAAATTCAAACTTCGACCGATTTGCCGAAGCGGGAATGCGCATTGTTCGATCGAGCGAACCAATTACGACTTGGTAATTAGAAAAGGAATTGAGAATGTCATTATTTGATGGACAGCGGCTCTCCAATGAAACTTTCAAATTAGATATTGAGCGTATGCGTGGCGGTTGGTATTCAGATAAATACTTTGCCAATATCAATAAAATGTTGGTCGCGCTGGCGGCTGAAGGGTACAAATATTCGGGAACCAAGAATAATTTACCAGTGGGTATTACCCCCGAGGATATTCTAATTGGTGATATGGAAGTGGAAATGCAATGGTTTACCCGAAGGTTGGGTTCGACCGTTGTTGTTGGCGTAGACAAAGCACTTGCTATGTTACGGCATTGTACTGGCGATTTTGTGAATGGTACCTTCGTGGATACTTCGGATAAGTTAGAAGTGTGGGCTGTTCAGGATGGTGATTGCGTAACTTCTGATGGTGATCCACTCAAGATACAGCCGGTGATCCGTGTGCGGGGTCGTTACCGCGATTTCGCTCTACTTGAAACGCCTACCCTGGGCATTCTTACCCGGTCAAGCCGAATTGCTACCAACGTCTATGAGACCTTTGTCGCCTCAAGGGGTAAACCGGTGCTCTTCTTCCCGGCCCGCTTTGATAGCCATGAAGTACAGGCATCTGATGGGTATGCCTACAATATTGCCTTGCAGCGTTTTAATATGGATCACGCAAGCGACCTAGGCGCGTTCATCTCTACTGATGCCCAAGGCGACTGGTGGGGCGGCGCTGGCGGTGGTACCGTTGCGCATGCTGCCATCGCTTGCTTCTTAGGTGATACCGCTGAAGTAATGTTAGCTTTCTCGCGATTGCTCCCAGTTGAGATCCCGAGAATTGCCTTGGTAGATTTTAATAATGACTGCGTAAATGACTCGAAGCTTGTGCTAAAAGTTATGTTTGATGAGTACACCCGCCTTATGGCTAAGGGTGAAGTTATTGAGGCTGAAAAGTATATTCTGTATGGTGTACGTTTGGATACAAGCGGCAGCTTACGTGATGAATCGGTTCTGCCTTTAGGTGATCCAGCCCTAGACCTTGGCGTGAATCCACGCTTGGTGTTCAATGTTCGTGAGGGCTTGGATAACGCGTGGAAAGAATGGCAATTATCGGATGCATTGATCGAATCGGCGCGGAAATATTGCGCCGAAGTTAAGATCGTAGTTTCTGGCGGCTTTTCACCCGATAAGATCAGACGATTTGAGAAATTAGGCGTTCCTTCTGATATTTATGCGGTTGGGTCTTACTTATTCAATAATAACGGAACAACAGTGACAGATTACACCGCTGATGTTGTTCGAATTAGGTTGAATGGGGAGTGGATCGATATGGCGAAGATCGGCCGAAAAGCGCAGAATAACCCAGATTTGAAACGGGTTTGGTAGAGTTTAGCGTACCCGTCGTTTCCAAAACTCCTTTACCGCAAGGCCTGTTTCGATCGTTGTAGAGTCACCGGTTAGAAACTCAAGCAACAAGCGATTGAATTCTTCAGCATGGGTGATCATAGGAAAAAATTCTCCTGTGGCAAGTGGAATTGTTTTTTTGTCTATTCCACTTCCAATGGATAAGTGGGGGAATTGAATCTTAGAACTTTCTGTTTCATCATTCTGATCTAGGAAAATCTCAATGGAACGAGTGATAGCTCTTGGATCAGCTTTGAGGCTATCTTTTCGAATGTCCTCGTCCATATTCTTTCCTGCAATCAACAAATCCCCAACACATGTTGTTTTTGGCATTTCCTTTTCTACTACCGAAAAGAATCGATCGACTTGATCAGGGTGTTGATCGGCAAACGCATACCCAACCAATGAGCCAAACCCATGCCCTACCAATGCAATTTTTGGAATACCCAATTCCTTTAAAAAATGAGAGATCAGATTGGCTTGGGTTATCAGATCATAAAGAGATTCATGTTTGGATGAGTCACCGAACCCCCATAGGTCTACCGCGTACGTTCTAAAATGACCGGAAAGATACTCCATCGTTGGAACCCAATACCGCCATGAGCCTATGTAGTTATGCAAAAAAAGCACTGGCTTCCCTCTGCCAACAGATTCATAGTGAATAACAGAATCCCCGATGATGATCGCGCTCATTCTTCCTGTTCTTCTGATTCGGCTGTGATTTCTTCAATAGGTTCTTCATCATCGATTTCGGATAATTTGATATTTTGGGAGGTGCTTTGAGTTTCGATGATCTTGTTTAATTCCAAAACCAGTTGGTCAGGCGCGAATGGCTTAAGTAAATACGCCGTCGCTCCTGAACTTATGCCTTGCTCAATTTCAGATTCTTGACCTTTTGCTGAAAGGAACACCACCGGAATGTGTTTAAGGTCAGGGTCTTCTTTGATCAAGAGACAAGCTTCATAACCGGTCATTTTGGGCATTCGCACATCCAACAATACCAATTCAGGCCTCTCGATGCGGGTCAACTCAACGGCTTCCAAGCCATCTCCACATGTAACAACCTCATGGCCGGCATATTTTAAGGTAAAAGCGATCAGTTCGCGAATATCTTGTTCGTCTTCGGCGATAACAATTTTTGCCATAAGATTAGCTCACTTGTGATGGTAATGTGAATGAGAAAGTAGATCCCTCGCCAGGTATACCAGAACTTTCTACCCAAATCCGTCCGTTTTGAAGCTCAACCAATTGTTTTACGATCGGCAGCCCCAACCCAACGCCTTGAAGTGTTTGGGGGGATGGGTTATCTGCCCAGCTAAAGTGATCAAAGATCTGTTCTTTTTGTTCTTTGGTAATGCCAATACCTGTATCTGAGATATTAACCTGAAGTCCATCTTGATAATTCTTCAGAGAAATGGTGATCTTGCCTTCCGTTTCAGTAAATGTATAAGCGTTGTTCACGAGGTTTTCAAGGATCTGTTTGGCACGCTCTGGGTCAGCAAGAACCAACGGAATGGAAGAATCGGTTTCGAGATAGAACTCGATCGCTTTGTTTTCCTTTTCCGATCTGATCCTAAATCGGGCGAGAACGTCTTGCGCTAGCTCGAAGATATCGGTGGGGTGGATTGTTAGGTTAACCTTGCCAGCTTCAATGGTTGTGAGCTCTAACATATCATTGATCAAATTATTCAACCGCTCTGAGTTACTCTTGACGATCGCCATAAAGCCGCGCTGCTCGTCTGAGAGGTGCCCCGCAACCCCCATTAGCAAGAGATCAACGTATCCCTGTATCGAGGTAAGGGGGGTGCGAAGTTCGTGGCTGATAGAGGTGATGAAATCCGTTTTGAGTCGATCGAATTCAAACTCATATGAAACATCCCGGAAAATGGAAACGGTGCCTAAGAATTCTTTTTTCCACATCACAGGCGTGAGGTGGATGCTGAGAACTCGGCCGCTTTGCAGCTTGACCTGTTCGGAATAACTTTCACCGGGGTTGATCGCGTCAGGATTGATGGACCAATCAAGGATCTTTTCTTTCCAGCTGGAAAGGGTTGTTTTGAAAAAAGTGTTGACCGTATCGATATTCGGTTCTGCCATCTGTGTAAGAGGCATATTCAGGTATTTGGAGAGGGCATTGTTGGTGAATTGTATTCTATTGATCGAATCAGTTACTAAAATGCCGTCGAAGATAGCTTCCCATACAGCGTTATTTTGACTTAACCGTTTTTCGTTCTGATGAATCATTTCTGTTTCATCACGCTGTTCGTTTGAAGAAACGAATCGATCCTTAGTTGAGAACTTATCCCGCAGGAATTTTAGGAACAAGGTCGCGGTATTAATATGCGCGGAAGTGAAAAAACCCTCTTCCTTTTTCGCTAAACAATAAACACCCGCCAGCGAGCCATCGCGATAAATTGGCAGTAGTAAATTCGATAATTGCTGATCAAGGATATAACTTTGGAAGATCGCGCTATTGTTTTCGCCGATCAACACCGGCGTATTTGGTTTGAAAAGATGCTCCTGCGAGGGCGTGATCCTAATAATAGCCCGTTCACCGTTCTCGGATCTTTGGGCCAGGTCTGTTGTAGCATTGGCCGAGCTTGCGGGAAAATAAGCAGTTCGGTCAAATGGGATCAGAAAAGAAAGCTGTTGATTTAGTGATCCAATCAGGTCAGCGTTTGGCTCGATGGAATCGATGAATGTGTAGATGGAATCGATGGCTTGTAGGTGAATATCAAATTCTTTTTGATTCGATTCGGTGGGGGTTTCTTCAGCTGTGGATATCTGTGTGATGGCAGCGAGCAATTCAGGCAGCCCATCTTCAGTAAACGCGTCAACGCAATCGTAATTCTCTAAGATTAATACAGACCGAATGGCGTTTTCCGCTGGTAAAGGCAGTAGCAGCGCTGATAAAGGCAACTTTCCGCCTGTGGCATAGCGATATTCAAAAATGGAGGCGGGGTCTAGAACATAATCCTCAAAAAAATTGAGTCTATTGAGCAGCAGTGGTCTGCTTTCTTGGATCGCCTGATAAAACCGTATGTTTTCAGAAAGAACAATTTTCTTGATACGGTTATCGTCCTGAAACCCTCTCGCAAATTGGGGAAAAAGAGCTTTGGTCTCAGGTTCCAGTAGGTAATAGGCGCAAGTTTGGGCGGTTGATATCTTTTCAAAAACGAGATCGAATATCTTGATGAGGTCAAAGGGTTTAATGGAGGAATTTCTTGCCTGTGTTAGGGGCTTTAATTCAGCATTGGGTTGGATCTCTTCGGTATCATCCCCGATCTGTTGAAAAGAAAGGATCGTTTCTTGTCCTTGGTTTGATTTTTTCGATACAATTTCAAACAATTTTCCCGAGATGGTAAACACCCCAGTACCTTCGGTATTGCATAGAGATAAAAAGATATTCTTGGGTTGGATCGATGCGTATAGAGCTGGAAAGTTCACTTTTTCGTTTTCGGGAAGTTGCAGAATGGACCGCAGAGCCGGGTGGGCAGATAAAATATACCCGCCTGGACCAAGGGTCAATTCGATGCGTGCTTCAGGAAAACGATGTTGTTCCATAATTTCCGCTTCTATTGTTCCTAAATATCTTTGCGGCGTTCGATCACAGAAAGTTCGGTGATCTCGCGAATGTCCGCAATGGGCATTTCCGAGGGATCCACAATACCAATCGAGAAAGTCATGAAGGGTTTCTTTTCAACAATCCCGTTTTTATCAGGAACTTGTATGAATCCATTATTGCGATCAGTAAAGGAATATTGGGATTGGATATCCAAAGCAAACTTATCTTTTAGGGCATTTTTCAACGCCTTGCTTTTTTCGGAGCTAGTGATGACAACAAAATTTTTGCCACCAATATGCCCTAAAAAATCACCTTTGCGTTCTGAAGTTTCCAAAACATCATTTATGAGCATGCTGGTAAATCTTAGTGCATCGTCAGCGGCGACAAAACCATACACTTCGCTAAAACTTTCGAACTCATTGATCGCAATATCGAGATATGCCCAATCAGTTTTTTGGATCACCTCGCGCAATTGTTCCTCGATCAGACGGCCGGAGGGTAAGCCGGTTCGTGGATCGGTAAGCCTTTCTCGTTCCGCCCGCCGAATTGCCCCTTGTACGCGAAGTTTCAGTTCGTCGAAATCAAATGGTTTAGTAACGTAATCATCCGCGCCAAGCTCAAGACCTTGTAATCGGTCGCTTCGTTCATCGCGTTGGGTTAGGAAGATAATAGGAATATTACTGGTTCGCATTTTTCCGCGTAATTGTCGGCAAACCTCGTAACCATCAAAATCAGGTAAATTGATATCAAGGATGATCAAATCAGGCAGATTGGATTGCGTTTTTTCCAATGCCTCACCGCCTTTATAGGCGGTCTCGATCTCGTATCCCAAGTTCGAAAAATAGATCTTTAATAGATTTGAGATGTCAACTTCGTCTTCAACAATCAATAAACGCGCGTTTTCCATGGATCGATCTCCGAAATTTCAATAACCTGCCTTGCTGTTTCTTTTAGTTTTTTAAGTATAACCGAACGGAAAAGACTGTAAATAACGAACGATCTACCACTTTCCCAAATTATCTTGGATATCACCACTGTACTGTGATGTATGGCTTTCTGGATATTTGGTCTTTAGGTGGTCGCTTTCCTTACTACTTACGTTTTTCCTCACAACGTGTCGCTCATCAGAGCCGATCAAAACAACATCAGATTCGATCATTCGGCCTGGGTAAATTACTAATCCAGCGCCTATTCGGCAATTATGGCCAACCGCACTCCCTAATACCGGCCTATTTGAGTTGGATAGTACATTCTGACCATTCATCGCTCTGATCGGAATTGGGATAAGGTTGAAATCGGTAAAGGTAGTGCCAGCCCCGATGAAGGTATTGCGCCCGATCACACACATTTGTAAACAGGCGTTTTGCGAAATGATCGATTTCTCCATCAAGGTTGTCATAAAGACAGCGGCATTAAATGGCAGAAAGGTACCATCCCCCACCACACTGAGCATCACCTGAACTCCCTGAGAAAGATTCGCGTTGTTGCCAATGATCGAATTTTCAATGACAACGCCCGCCCCAATGGTCACGTTATCGCCAATGGTCGTGGGACCATGCAGGATCGCGGTAGGGTCAATGACGCAGTTTTTGCCGATGCGAACCAATTCGGATGTTTGCAACAATTGTCGTCCTTCAAGGATCGCTTTACCGAATAAGTTCAATTTATAAAAAAGGTCTTGCTTGAGACGTTGTTCGAAACGGATCCCGCGCGAAAAAAGGCTGAAGATAATATCCGCGATGAACAAGTGCACCCAGCTATCAATGGCGATAAACGCTCTGCCAGGCAAATGGTAAACCAGATCGCCCATTTTTCCCGCCATGTAGGCAGGCACATTGTAATACCCTACTTCGGTGGGCAGCATATCTAAAACAAAAGGAATCGCGGGCAAGCTTGTTTTTGCTGGAAAGAACCATAGCGGGGCAAGGTAAACTTCCCCTACTTGCTCAAATGAGTTTGATAACGGAAGGACGTGTTCTGTGAAGGTTTTATCCTTACCTGAAAAAGCTAATTGTGTTGGGCGGTTCAGTTTTTGGGCTTGGGTAATAAATTCGTGGAACAATTCAGCATCGAAAAATAAATGGTCGCCGCAAACTATACTTGGCTGGTCATGGGCGGCGAGCTCTGAAAGGGAGTTGATCTCAATTTCTTTGTCGGAATAGGGGGCTAAGATATCTCGTTGCCAGAGCCATAGTGGCTTGTTTTGAACGCGAAGATCACGAGCCGGCTCGTTGAACGGAGAAATGAGTTTATTATTTTTTAGGATGACTTTTAGCATTTTTAACAAATCCTAGGCAGAGCAATGGATTGATAATCTAATTTTACGGCAATCTGAAAGGATTGGTTATTTTGTTCAGGAAAGATCTAAGAAAGTTTTCAGTTGATATTGAAAATCTTCACGCGCATCGAGCATAAGAAAGTGTTGCGCGTTAGGCCAACGAACAATGGAAGCGTTGGGTAAGGCATTCTTGATCAACTTCCATTGGAGAGGGGATACGATATTGTCCCGCCCGCCGTACATCCCCATTACAGGGATGGAAAGTGAGAGAAGGTCTTTTTGGAGGTCTACTTGTTTTAGTGAAGAAATGCTGAACAGGAAAGATTGGAGGGTGGTTTTGTTGACATCGTTTGTAATGAGTTGTGGAAATTGCGGGTCTTTGCACATAAATGGAGCCGCTATCCGAAGCCCCCGCTGGAAGAGGTTCATTTGATTGAAAATGAGGGCTGCAATGTTCTTGTTGGCGGCTAATTTTAGCGGAAATGCGAGGCTTGAGCCAATGATCGGTGATCCGATGACTACCACTTTTGATACTTTTTCTGGGTATTTAATGGCGGTTGCTAGGCTTACTGTACCACCCATGCTGTGCCCTACAAGGGGAGCTTTGGCGATGCCAAGGTTTTGCATAAACTGGTAGACCAAGGAAACAAAATCATCAACCGAATAACTTTCGCGTTTTTTTCCTGATTCACCAAACCCCCAAAAATCCAAAGCATAGGTTCTGTAATTCTTTCCTAGGCTTTCCATTGTTTCTTGCCACAGCCCCCATGAACCTAACCAACCATGTAGTAGGATCACAGGTTTTCCTTGCCCGTAAACTTCGTAGTGTACTACCCCTTGGTCGGTGACGATGGAAGGCATGGATTATAGATCAACCTTCATACTTGTTTAGTATTTCGTAAAGAAGTTCAAGTATGACTTTTTTGACGCTGGTAATATCCTCAACAGAACAATTTAACAATTTGAGCTGTTGTGATAAATTGAGGGCTTTTCGTAAATCATCAGGTTGCCAGGCCAGATCCGCGTCATCAGAGGTTCCAACGACGATATATGGGGCATGTGTTTTTGCGCAAACAAGGTCGATCATTTTTCGGGTTTCCACAAACGTCTCGGGGCGGGTGTTATCAAAGAGGATGATAAACCCATGAGCATTGTCTTCAATAAGGTCCCACATAAAATCAAAGCGCTGCTGTCCCGCCATTCCAAAAAGGTACAGCATCATATCTTGATCGATCAGGATCTTTTCAAAATCAGTGGCAACAGTGCTTAGCTGCTTTACATCACTGTCGTTGTTAGCGTTATTGGCTCCGTCAACCGCGCCGATGCCTTTCGCGGTTTTGATGAAAGTGGATTTCCCGGCTTGGTACGGACCAACAACAATGATCTTGAGTGTTTTCATAGGATCTTTCCCTGAACGCAGGACGGTCAATTTTCCTTGATCTTAAGTTTCTTGAGCATCGCTTTGTAGCGAGGTGGCTCTTCTTCAAAAATGTAGGTTACGGGTGTCACCACAACACCGCTTCCTCCAATGGATCGAAGGTCTTTGATGGCATTAAAGATCTCATTGCGGTGAACGATGATATGCAAAGCATACCAGCTCTTGTCGCCATCTTTGCGTATAACATTACTGATGGTTGGCCCGTTGAGACCACCAATAGTTTGTTGTTCGAAGATACGAGTCGCGATCAAATCGGTGCTATCACCGCGGATATTGGCGTAAATTGAAACATTGTTTTCAGCCCGAATGTACGCTTCGATAAATTCCAGCAATTGCCTCGCGACCAAAAGTGCATTCGGATCATTTGCGAGGGTTTTTAGATTGGCGGCAAGGACTGATTGCGACTTGAGAATGCATCCATCTTCTATCTTCTTAAGGCGGTTATCTTTCAGCGTTTGCCCGCTCGAGACCAGATCCGAGATCATATCGGCATAACCGATGGCGGGCGCGATCTCTAGGGTGCCTTCAGCGCTTACAATTGTATGAGCGATCTGTTGTTGCTTTAGGAATTTACTCGTGAGGGAAGCGAATTTTGTGGCAATTTTAAGGGGCCTGCCAAGTTTTTCCGCATAGATCTTGAGCTCTGAGACGGTAGAAACGTCCTGCCAACTTTCGGGAACCGCTAAATTTAGGGAACACTTGCCATAACCAAGCGCTTCGTGAAGGACCAGAATATCGCCATTGTACCCTTGAAATTCTTCGAGCACGTCCAAACCAGTGATGCCAAAATCGACACTGCCGTCCCGTAGGGAAATAACAATATCCGTTGGTCGTTGAAACAACACAGTCAAGCCCGGGATAGCAGGAATTGTGCCTTCGTATTGCCTTGGGTTGGTTTTATGGATATCAAAACCACAAGCGCTTAAGAAGTTGATGGTATCTTCTGATAAACGTCCTTTGCTAGGGATGGAAATCCTAAGATCAAGTCGTTCCATAAACAATCCTGGTGAATGATTTATAAAGTATCTTCAATTTCAAATAATTTTCCATTCACAACGAAGGCGGTACGCTCGCAAATATTGGTAACACGGTCGGCGAAACGTTCTAGGTTGTGGGCAACCCATAACAGCCAGTTCGCTTTTTCAATGCTCTCAGGGTCAGATACCACGTAGGCGATCAGATCTCGATATACCTTGATGTACAAGGCATCGATCTCATCGTCTTCTTTTGGAATCAGCAAGGCCGCGTCAACATCCTCGTTGATGAAGGCGATCAAGGCACGGTGGCACATATCCGCGCTTTTTTCGGCCATGATCGGGATATCGACCAACGGCTTTAATAGGTCATCCGAGCCCATACGGATATTGATCGTCCCAATACCTTTAGCGTAATCGCCCATTCGCTCGATTTCACTGATAACCTCAAAAAATGAGGCGAGAAGCCGCAGATCCTTGGCCATCGGTTGTTGGGTGGCGATTAGAATCATCACTTCGTTCTCAAGCTCAAAACGCTTTTTATTGATGACTTTGTCGACCTCAACAACTTTGTGTGACTTGCCAACATCGCGACGTTTGAGTGCGTCAACTGAATCGAGCAAGTTTTTTTCTACCATACCGCCAAAATCAAGGATCTCATCCTTTAATCTGTGAATTTCTGATTCAAAATTTTTTCGTAACATAAAGTCCTCACTTTTCTTTCTGAAGGTGGCTATCCAAAACGTCCTGTTACATAATCCTCAGTTTTTTTAACTTCTGGGGATGTGAAGATTTTTTTGCCATGAGAGAATTCTATCAATTCGCCCTGTAAAAAGAACCCAGCATTATCCGCGGTTCGAGCAGCCTGTTGTACTGAGTGTGGAACGAGGATGATCGTGTAATCCTTTTTCAACTCTTGAAGCGAATTTTCAACTTTTCCAGTTGAAATTGGATCGAGCCCTGAGGTTGGTTCGTCTAGCATAATTACTTCGGGTTCAAGCGCAAGCGAGCGGGCGATACAAAGACGTTGTTGTTGACCGCCTGATAACGCGATGGCAGGGTCGTCCAAGCGGTGTTTGATCTCTTCCCAAAGTGCCGCCTGATTGAGCGATCGTTCAACAGCGTTATTCAACTTGTTCTGGTCTTTTTCGCCCATAACTTCCAGCCCATAAGTAATATTCTTACGAATTGAAAATGGGAGAACCACTGGGCGGGCAAAGACCATACCAACCCGTCTTCTTAGTTCGATGATATCCATCTTAGGGTCTAAGATATCATCGCCATCGATCAAAATTCTACCGTTTATTAAGCGAATGTCTTCCGGGTCGTTTAGCCGGTTAATACTTCGCAGCAGGGATGATTTTCCGCCGCCAGCTGGGCCAAACAATACGGTGATGGCGTTTTTTTCTACCGCTAAATTGATGTTCCGCAGCGATTCTATGCCATCCTCGTATTGCAGGCTAAAGTTTTCAATAAGAATTTTATCGGTCATAGTTTCTTTTTACCACTGCCTTTTAGCTCTGGCTTGAGATCGAACAATGGTCGCCAGAATATTCATACTCAGAACAAATGCGATCAGCACTAACGCGGTACCAAATTGGATTTGAACGGGCATCTCGGGAATTTGGGTGGAAATGACAAATAAGTGATAAGGTAACGCCATAGTTGCGTCAAAAATGGAGGAGGGCAACTGAGGAAGGAAAAAAGCGGCGCCAGTAAATAGAATGGGTGCTGTTTCTCCCGCGGCGCGCTCTAAACCAAGAATTACACCCGTGATGATACCTGGAAGTGCTTCAGGCAGAACGATACGCCGAATGGTCTGCCATTTTGTTGCGCCGAGCGAAACAGAAACGGTACGGAAAGATTGCGGCACGGCTCTTAGAGCTTCTTCTGAAGTAGAAATGATGACAGGAAGGGTCATAATAGAAAGGGTAAGCGAAGCGGATAAGATACTAGTACCAAACTTTAGGAAAAGCACGAACAAACCCAAACCAAAAAGCCCGTAAACAACCGAAGGAATACCAGATAAATTGATAATGGCAATTCGAATAGTTCGGGTGAGAGTATTGTCTTTTGAATATTCACTTAGGTAGATAGCTGAAGCGATCCCCAGCGGGACGGAGAAGATGGCTGTTCCTACAGTTAGGTAAAATGTACCGATGATCGCTGGCCAAATACCGCCCTGCCGCATACCATCGTGGGGGAAACCCGTGATGAAGTTCCATGAGATAGCCGAGCCACCTTTATAGATCAGCAACCCAATAATGAGAATGATCGGCAGGATCGTCGTTAGTGCGAGCAAACTCAAGAAGGCAAAGCCTAGTTTCTGTGTTTGATTACGATTGAGTTTAAAGAAATTAGTCTTCATCATGTTTATCTAAGATAGCACTTTTTCAGAACGTTTTTGAGAACGGAAAACAACCGCTGAAGCGGTAATATTGACGATCAAGGAGATGATGAAAAGAACCATGCCGATAAAGAAGAGGGCGTGGTAATGGATACTCCCATTAGATACTTCGCCCATCTCAGCGGCGATGGTGGCCGTCATAGTTCGAACCGGCGAGAATATTGAGCTTATTTTAAACGCCATGATCGGCGCGTTTCCAGTAACCATCATCACGATAATGGTCTCACCAATGGCGCGGCCGATACCAAGCATAATGGCGGTGAGCACGCCAGATTTAGCGGCGGGTAAAGTGACCCGCCAAATGGTCTGCCATCTAGTAGCGCCTAATGCCCATGCCCCTTCTCGATAAGATCGTGGAACAGTATCGAGAGCATCTTCAGCTACCGAAACTACAGTTGGCAGCGCTACAAACCCTAAAAGGAGAGAACCCGCCAATGCGGTGAGACCTGTTGGCAAGTTGAGGAGAACTCTAAGCGAAGGAGTGATCACCAATATCCCGAGGAAGCCGATGACTACGGAAGGTAAGCCGCCCAATAATTCCACCAACGGTTTCAAAATTTCGCGTGCCCACCTTGGGGCAATTTCCGCGATGAATACAGCGGTGCCAATACCGAGGGGAACCGCGATCAACGTTGCGCCGAGTGTGATGATCAAAGAACCACTAATGAGAGGCAAAATGCCGAAATAGTCTTCAATGGGATACCATCGATCAGATAAAAGGTCCCCAAGAGGGATCTCGGCAAAGGTAGGAACTCCTTCCTTGATGAGGAAGAGGAAGATCAAGGCAACGAAAACGATCGCGGAGTAACCTGATAGTTTGATCAGCCGTGTGACAATAAATTCTTGAATGTTGGTGTTAGTTTTCATAGTTTCATTTAAAAATCGGGACAAATCCAAGGTCAGCCACGATCTTTTGGGCTTCCGCGGTCATGATCCATTCAAGGTATTTTTTTGTTTCCTCTTGCGGTTCAGTAGCGGTATACATATACAAATCCCTCGAAACCGCGTAAGTATCATCATTGACCGTATTGATCGACGGTAATACGTAGGGTAAAACCCCATCTTTTGATACAGCGACCATTTTCAGGTCTTTCGGGACATAACCAAGTCCATCGTAACCGATGGCGTTCGGGTTAGTTCTCAGCTCATTAATAATTCCCTCAGATGAGGGTAATAGAAGTGTGTCAGTTGAAAAAAGGGTCTTATTTTCTTTACTGCCTAATCGTAAAACCGTCTCCAGAAAGTAAACGTGAGTCCCCGAGTTCGTCTCGCGAGATAAACGAACGATCTGCCGGTCTTCACCACCAACCTCGCTCCAGTTATTGATCTTGCCGCTATAAATGTCTGAAAGTTGCTGTAAGGTAAGTTGAGAAACGGGGTTGTTTGGGTTAACGATCACGGCAATGGCATCTTTTGCGATGATGTATTCCACCGGCTCAATGCCTTTTTCCGCGGCTTGTTTCTTTTCATCTTCGCTTATCGAGCGAGAAGAATTGGCAATGGTCACGGTTCCGTTGAGCATAGCAGCAATGCCGGTGCCCGAACCACCCCCGGTTACCGATATCCTGATGGCTGGGTAAAGTTTTTGATACTCTTCTGCCCAAGCGAGGGCAAGGTTTACGATGGTATCGGACCCTTTGTTTTCGATGTAAGCTTGATCAGCCCCAGTTTCAGATGCTGATTCAGCACTTGAGGAACAACTGGTAAGAAAAACGGCAATCAGAAGGGTCAAAACGATGAAAATGGCTCTTTTATTCATAACAAACTAATTATAACCTTGTGAATGGCTTATTTAAGATTAATAGTAAAATAACTTTATGGATTCCACAGTAACTTACTCGATCGAAAATTTAGACTTTTATTACTCAACTTCTCATGCTTTGAAAAACATCAACATGAGTGTAGCTACCAATAAAGTCACAGCGCTTATTGGCCCTTCTGGTTGTGGTAAATCAACTTTCTTGCGTTGTCTCAACAGAATGAATGATACGATCACCGGGACAAGGGTTGAGGGAACCATATTATTGCATGGCAACGATATTTATGCTGATTACGCGGATGTTGTTGAGCTAAGGAAACAAGTAGGTATGGTTTTCCAAAAACCAAATCCTTTCCCCCAATCCATTTGGGATAATGTGGCATTTGGCCCCAACGTGCTCGGCACAGCCTCTTCGAAGACCGATCTGGAAGAGATCGTTCAGACCAGCCTAGAAAAAGCCGCTTTATGGGATGAAGTAAAAGATAAAATGCAGAGAAACGCCCTTAGCCTTTCTCTTGGCCAGCAACAAAGATTATGTATTGCTAGGGTGCTTGCCACCAAACCCGACGTGATTCTAATGGATGAGTCCACCTCGGCACTTGATCCCATTGCTACCCTGCGTATTGAGGATTTGATCCAGCAATTAAAATTGGATTACACCATCATCATTGTTACCCACAATATGCAGCAAGCAGCTCGGGTTTCGGATTTTACTGGTTTGTTTTGGCTCGGGGAGCTAATTGAATTCGCGAAAACAGAACAGATCTTTACGAATCCTGAAAAAGAGCTCACTGAATCCTATATCACTGGAAAAATGGGGTAGTTTCGGGTTGGTTTGATAGATATGCTTTGACAACACCGAAAATCCACAAGCGCTCTTCTTTCTTCCTAGTAAAAATGCGTTGAGTAATCAACGATCAAGTCATGTGTTGATAAAACGGCCTGGTTGTTTTTTGATGGGGAATATTTTTTCTTCCTCGCTAATTTTTTCTTCGCAAAATTGAAAACTAATAGAGTTAGCTGCCAATAGATCGCTTGCCAACAATCAGGTGGGGGCTGCGATTCCCTTGCCGTGGCAAGATCATGCCCTTGTCTTTTTTGAGCTACAATTGGTGATGGATTTTCCCAAAATGGAATACTTAAAATGCACAGAGTAATTTTCAAAGATTCAAACATAGACCTATTAAACAGGATCAAAAAATTGACCGTCCATTGGGTCAGCCGATCCTTGGTCTTGTTCCCTCCTGATAAACCGAGGGATTATCGGTATTCCATCATCGTGATCAATGATATTGATAATGATCCAAACCAACACGCATTTTACGAAATTCCGTTGGAACACTTTCAAGGTGAGATCAACCCCCAGATCAAAAACGCCTTTCCGCATTTAGCCCATTTCATCCCATTTACCATAGACGAAAACCACCTCAAACACATCCCCGATTGTTTACGCCACGTATTCTTTGCCGTAATTCGGGATAATGATGACAATATTGTTGACGCGTCTGGCATTCAGATCCCAGGTGTATTGGATGATCTATATCCTTATGAGGGTGAATTAGGGGTTCATTTTCAGGGAGCAATCCCCACCATTTGCGTTTGGTCGCCAACCGCGAAAAGTATCACTCTGAATTTGTATGATCAAGCCTTAAATTTCGAAGAGATCGAATCGCTCCCGATGAATCTTGACGCTCTCACAGGCGTCTGGTCTCTAACCCTCTCAGCGAATTATATTGGCAAGTATTACTTATATGAGGTAACGGTTTTTTGCCCATCCACTGGTCGTTTTGAAACGAATAATGTCACGGATCCATATTCAGTCAGTTTGTCTACCAATAGTAAATACAGCCAGATCATTGATCTACAATCATCTAGCCTAAAACCTACGGGTTGGGATGTTTTGGTAAAGCCCCGCCTCGATGCCGCGGAAGATATCGTAATATATGAACTGCACACTCGTGATTTCAGCGCTAGTGATCAAACCGTTCAAAAACCATTTCGGGGAACTTTTAAAGCGTTTACAGAAAAAAACTCAGACGGTATGAATCACCTGAAGGCGTTATCAGCTGCGGGGTTAACACATATTCACCTGTTGCCTGCTTTTGATATCGCCAGTGTGAATGAAGACAAAAGGACATGGAAAGAAGTGGATGAAGAGCTGCTTCGGTCCTACCCGCCGAACTCCGACCTGCAAGCCCAAACCATATCCGCCATTCAGGATGAGGACGGATATAACTGGGGATACGACCCTTTCCACTTTATGGCTCCCGAAGGTTCGTATTCAACCGATCCAGATGGTCCGCAACGGATCCTCGAATTTCGCGAAATGGTTGTTTCATTAAACCAAACTGGGTTGCGACTTGTAATGGATATGGTTTTCAACCATACCTTCGATTCCGGTTTGGACGAGGCATCTGTTTTTGATAAGATCGTTCCTGGTTATTATTATCGGCTCAATTTTGAAGGGAAAGTGGAAAACAGCACCTGTTGCTCCAACACCGCCTCCGAGCATAAAATGATGGGCAAATTGATGGTGGACGCGGTATTGCTGTGGGCAAAGGCCTACAAGGTAGATGGTTTCCGCTTTGACCTAATGGGGCACCACATGCTGGCGGATATGCAGCGAGTGCGAGCCGCCCTCGATACATTAACTATCGAAAAAGATGGGGTGGATGGAAAAAAGATCTATATGTATGGCGAGGCGTGGGATTTTGGCGAAGTAGCCAATAACAATCGTGGAATAAACGCCAGCATTCGTAATATTGGCGGCAGTGGGATCGGTGTTTTCAATGATCGAGCTCGCGACGCTCTGCGTGGCGGCAGCGCTTTTTCTGGCATCTTTGATCAAGGGTTTGCAACTGGATTATATTCCCAGGCGAACCACGAAGAACATCGCAACCATGAGCACCAAAAATGGGTCATGTTTGAATATTGTGATCTGATCAAGGTTGGGTTGGCGGGGAACCTGAAAGATTTTCGCTTTATCCGTGCCGGCGGCGAGGAAGTGACCGCCGACCAGATATGGTATAACGATCAGCCCGCTGGGTTTACACGCAACCCCAGCGAAAATATTATATATCTCTCAGCCCACGATAATGAATCGTTTTGGGATATTCTCCAGGTAAAATCACCAGGCTATTTAACCGTGGAAGAGAGAGTGCGGTTGAATAACCTTGGGCTAAGCGTTGTTGCACTTAGTCAAGGGGTTCCTTTCTTTTTTGGCGGGGAAGACCTACTGCGCTCTAAATCGCTCGACCGGGATTCCTACAATTCTGGCGATTGGTTCAACCAGATCGATTGGACCTATAACTCAAACAATTGGGG
>CAIRYE010000136.1 GCA_903882765.1 uncultured Anaerolineae bacterium | reverse complement strand
GGGCAGAAGATTGTGAGAAGGGGGGTGGCGGTTAATAAATAGTAAAATGGTAAAATGGTAAAATGGTGAAGTGGTGAAAGATAATGGAGAAGGCATACCAGCAAATTTACACGCCAGTTTATTTGAGCCGTTCACACAAGCCGACGCTTCGAGCACTCGCAAACATGGCGGAACTGGGTTGGGATTAGCTATCTCAAAACGGCTTGTAGACCTGATGGCAGGCGAGGTCGGGTTTGAGTCTTTGGAAGGTTCTGGAACGACCTTTTGGGTAAACTTGCCATTAACGATCGCTTCCTCAGTAAAGGCAACCGAACTAGCCCTCTCAGAAAAGACCAAACAAGAAATCGAGTTAGATTTTAACAATCAAAAAACGATCTTGGTTGTAGATGATAAACCGATCAACCGAGGAGTGCTATCGATGCAACTCCGTGGGTTTAACATCCTAACACGGCTTGCCAGCAATGGAAAAGAAGCTGTCAATTTATTGAAACAACACCCGGATACATTTTCGCTTGTTTTTATGGATCTTCATATGCCCAAAATGGATGGCTTCACGGCTACCAAACTGATCAGGGAGAGTGAAGTATCGACGAAAAAACATCTGCTGATTATTGGCGTAACTGCCGATGCTTTATCATCAAGTTGGGAACAGTGCCGAGAAGCGGGTATGGACGATATTATTAGTAAGCCGGTTTTGCTTTCACATATTAACGTCAAGCTCAAAAAATGGTTAACCCCCGCAAAGACGAAAGAAAATTTATAAAACTATTATTGCGAATTAAGGAATTAAACCTATGAAAACCCCAATCCCATCTTTGTTTACCTTTTCACCTGCCATACGTAATTACGTTTGGGGCGGGCAATCTTTGATCGAATTCGCAGATGAGGAGGCCGCCAAAAGCGGGCTGCCGATCGCCGAAATTTGGGTTCTTTACGAGGAGAACAAGGTAACCAATGGTGTTTTCGCGGGCAAGACGCTCGCCGAGTTGGCATCATCCTATCCGGAAGAGGTACTTGGCCGGGGCTTGGCCGCAGGTGGCGGGGAACGTTTTCCGCTGCTGATCAAACTATTGGATTGCGCAAACTGGCTTTCGCTGCAAGTACACCCCAATGACGAACAAGCCGTGAAAATGGAAGGGCCAACCTTCATGGGAAAAACGGAAGCCTGGCATATCCTCAAAGCGGAACCGGAAGCAAAACTGATCGCTGGCATTAAACCCGGAACAACGTTAGAGACCTTGCACGCCGCGATTGGTAATGAGGGTATCCTTGAATTGGTTGAGTACCATTCTGTTGAAGCGGGGGATACTGTTTTTATGCCGGCTGGTACCATCCATGCTTTAGGCCCCGGCTTATTGGTGTATGAGGTGCAACAAACATCCGACCTAACCTTTCGCGTTTTCGACTGGAACCGCCCGCAAAATAATGGGCGAGTATTACATGTAGAAAAATCCATCGCTGTAACCGACCCAAATTCGCAGGGAAAAATTGACCGGGTGAAAGAAAATGGGGCTGCCGCGGGGTTAGTACAATGCTCCTATTTTAAGTTAGAGAAGCTTACAACTACACAAGAACGGGATACTCGTGGAGAAAGTTTTCATGCAATTACCGTGATCGCCGGCGAGTGCACCATCAGCACGAAGCAAGATCGAGTAACCTTGAAAAAATTTGATTCAGCGCTGGTTTCGGCGGTATGCGGAAAGTACACCTTGGAAGGCGATTTTCAAGTCCTTTGTTCTTCGCTCCCTGGATAATGGGGCAATTTCCGTTTTTGATATCTTTTTAGCCCGAGCTATCGAAGTCTTCCTCAACTACTTTGTGGAACAACCTTTAAAATAAAAAACCACCAGAACCTGGTGGTTTTTTTGTGATCGACCAGGGACTTGAACCCTGAACCCACTAATTAAGAGTCAGTTGCTCTGCCAATTGAGCTAGTCGACCATTTTTTCCTTTGTGTTGCGCAAGATATTATACCGCAAGCGGGGAATTCGTCAATTATTTTTTTCCGCGGATTATCGCGATCTAGGTTGATCGATCAACTCATATATGGTCAGCCCAGAAGCACAAACAACAACATTGCCAAAAAAACTATCGTCTTGGTTTTTTCATCAGAACTGAGTTGTTGGTTCTCATCTTTGTTCACTCACTCAGCACGGCTCGCATCGATGTACCGAGATTTATACAGCCATCTAACAAAACATCGAGATCAGCGGAACCCGAGAGTAAGTGAATGCCTTTTTTATTCCAATACCCTAAGGCTTTTAAATCACCAACATGCAAACCAACCTCTATCTTATGATTCTTGCAGCTCGCCACTACTTTCTCTATGGCCTCCACCATTTTGGGGTGGTCCATTTTCATGGTGATACCTAAGGATAGACTTAGATCGCCGGGACCTATCAAGGCTACATCCACGCCAGGGGTACTGACTATCTCATCTACTTTTTCTACCCCGGTTGTACTTTCGATCTGAACGATTAGCAAGTTTTCCTTATTCGCTTGTTCAGCAAACTCTAAAGAATTCTGCCTTTTATAATCATTGTGACCGCGGGCAACCGCTAAACCACGTTGACCGATGGGCGGATAGCGCATAGATTGAACAGCCGCTTCGGCTTGAGCCCGACTTTCTACTCGAGGAATCATAACTCCAACAGCTCCGGCATCCATTAGACGAGCGATGAAGTGGTATTGGTTATCGGGCACCCTTACCAGCGGCGCAATTTTGCTGAATCGTAGGATCTGGATGAGATCGATGGCAGATTCAAGGCCAAATCGTCCATGTTCCATATCGACATAGACAAAATCAAAACCTGCGTTTGCTAAGGCGTGCACAATAAAAGGCGAGCTAACTTCTTGGATCATTGTGCCCATCACTGGCAAGCCAGCGGATAATTTACTTCTAAGGGGATTGGCGTTCATAGTTTCCTTTGTTTTAGCGCTATTCAGCTATGAGTATTTGTACATTTAATTCTTTGATCGTAAGTAACTCGCTTTCGGGGGCGGTGCCATCAGTAACGAGCGAGGAAAAATCAGTGATGGGGGCGATCTGCCCCAAAGCTGTTGTACCAATTTTTGAACCATCGGCGATGACGATGGATTGTCCGGAGATCTCCATTGCCCTTCGTTTGAGGGGGATGCGATCTAGGATGCGGTTGGTGACCCCGTGTTGGGCGCTTACCGCGCTAGCGGCAATAAAGGCTTTATCACAACGAATCTTATAAACATCCAAAACAGCCAAAGCAAGCGCTCCTGAAATACTGTGGGAGTCTTTATGGATCTCACCACCAACGATGAACGAGGTGATATTTTCAAACTTGTTTAGCTCATAGGCAACATTTAAACCGCAGGTGATGACGGTTATGTTTTTTTTTTGAGCAATATACTTGATCATAAATTGTGTGGTCGTACCACCATCGATAAAAATCGTGTCACCATCATTGATCAAAGCGGCGGCACACCGTGAGATGCGATTCTTCTCTTCGGCGTTGAGGGCTTCGCGATATTCAAATGGAGGTTCTGTTCCGTTTTGGCGCTCTAAGATAGCCCCGCCAAATACTCGACGGGCAAGCCCTTGCGTTTCGAGCTCATCCAAATCGCGTCGTATGGTTGATTGGGATATAGATAATCGATCGGCAAGTTCTCGAATGGATGTTGTGGGGTGTTCCCGAAGGATATTCAGGATTTTAAGATGTCGGGCACGTTCGACTCGTGAGTTTTCTGATTTTTCTCGCATTGCAGCTTCCGTGATTCAGGAGTATTTGTAATATGAAAATATTATACTCGTAATATGCAATAATAGAAAATTTAATGAACGAGTATGGAATATTTTGAAAGATTTATTGATAGATTACGGCCATTCCGCCGCTGATTTACGCAGACGTTATCGATAGGCTAATTTAAACCCGAATGGGCTGTATTGAACGCAGCCCATTCTTGACTAATACAATGATAAGAAGAATAAAAACGAAGTTATTGGTCGTTACCGGATAAGATTCGAGCATACTCAATGGCGTTAAACAAACTTGCCGGATTCGCTTTGCCGGTTCCTACTACGTCGAAGGCAGTGCCGTGATCTACCGAAGTTCGAATGATGGGAAGGCCAAGGGTGATATTTACTCCACCCCAAAAATCAACGATCTTAGAAGCGATATGCCCTTGGTCGTGATACTGCGCGATGACCGCGTCGAATTCTTTAAATTCCGCCATTCGAACAAAAACAGTATCCGGGGGCACAGGAACAGAATAGATATTGAGACCTTCCGCAATAGCTTGATCGATAGCGGGCTGAATATGTTCTACATCCTCGGTGCCAAAAAGGCCATTTTCGCCACAGTGCGGGTTAAGACCAGCAACCGCAATATGCGGATTGATAATGCCCATACGGACAAGAGCGGCATTGGTTGTATGGATCACATCCAAAATACGCGGGGCTTTACAGCGATCGATCGCGGTACGAAGCGAAACATGTGTGCTGACGTGGGTTACCCTAAAATGTCCTGAAGCTAACATCATGGTTACTTTCTTACTGTTCGTTCGGGTAGCTAAAATCTCGGTATGCCCATCAAAATGGTAACCAGCTAAGTTCATCGCTTCTTTTGAAAGTGGAGCTGTAACAATAGCATCTACCTGTTTTGCCATGGCAAGATCAATGGCATGAATCAAGTATTCATAGGCGGCCCTACCAGCAATTTCCTGAATTGTACCCATTACTAAGCCACTCATATCGAAAGAAACGGGATCAATCACATTAACCCGCCCTTTGGTAAATACTGCCTGCGAGGGGTTATCAATTTGGACTACTTGCGCATCCGCACCGATAACCTGAATTGCCCACCGCAAAACATGATGGCTGCCAACAACGAGTGGCAGAGTTTGCTGGTAAACATCTGGGTGTGTTAGCACTTTTGCTATGATCTCTGGGCCGCAGCCTGCCGGATCTCCCATTGTGAGTGCTAATATTGGTCTTTTTGTCTCGGTCATAAGGCATTTATCCTTCTGAATGGTTGAATCGCATTCTTGTCTTGAAGCAATAATACCACGATAATGATAGTTTGCAATCATTTTCTTTCATATTACTTCAAAATATATTGACTTACTTTTCACATCGTGCTATTATTACCTTAGTATTTGCCAATAAATAGTATATTTGCGTCAAAATCTACCATTATTTGGTTATAGTCGGCATCGCCAGCCGAGTGTTGCAGGAAAATGAAAGGAGGAGATGCTCAGGGAAGAGCAATTCGAAGATTCTGTTATTTGAAGTTGTATTAATCAAGTACTTCATTCTACTTTCGAAAGGTAACATATTATGCGTCGCTTAAATACTTTGTTCGTTGCGCTGCTCGTACTCATTTTTGTTCTTAGCGCATGTGGCACTCCCGCCACAGAAGCCCCTGCTGCCGAAGCTCCTGTCGCCGAAGCACCCGCTGCTGAAGCTCCCGTCGCCGAAGCACCCGCTGCTGAAGCTCCCGTAGAAAAAGTTCTAACCCTCATCGATCCAGTGGTTTCCACGGATTGGTCCCCCCTTCGTGGCGGAGGTCAGAACGTCCGTCAGATGTCCTTAATGTGGGCCCCCCCAGTTTGGGCTGACATGAGTGGCGAATTACACCCAATGGTATTCGCTTCATGGGAATCAAGCGCCGATTTTATCACTTGGACCTTCAAGCTAGATCCTGCCGCCAAGTTCTCTGATGGCAGCCCAATTACTGCCACGGACGTAAAAGGCACTTGGGAACTTGCTACTCAACCTCTCACCAAGCACCAACGTGTCGGTTTGTTCTTATCTGGTATCGTTGGCTATGACGAAGCCGTTGCCGGTAACAGCACGGAACTGCCTGGTGTAGTTGCTCAGGATGACGCGACTGTTGTTGTCACCCTCAAATCCCCAGATCCGATTTTTGTCAATCGTATTGCTACAAACTTAGTTGGCCCAGTAAAGATCAGCCAAGCTCGTGGCGCTGATGGCCAAGAAATCGCTGAATGGTGGACCCCCGCTAATGGTGTTGTTACGAGCGGCCCATACACTCCCGTAGCAATGGATCTCACCACTGGTTCAGTTGAGCTTGCTCCCAATCCCAATTGGTTTGGTTCCGCTCCAAAACTTTCAAAGATCAACATCATTGCTGTTGAAGACGGCGCTGCTGCCTTGTTAATGATGAAGAACGGCGAAGCTGACATCAATATGTCCTCCGACCTTCCCACCACCTTTGAGGAATTGGGTGCTGATTATGTTGGAACCACCCTTCCCGCTACCCCCGTCCTCCAGGTTTTCTGGTTCAACGGGAAAATTGCCCCCATGGACGATCTCAACTGTCGTAAAGCCCTCATTTTGGCCGCCAACCCCGTCGAGCTCTTCAAAGCCAGCCATCCGAATGGACCAGGAGAAGCCGGTTCAACCCTTCTTGCCCAAATTCTTGGCGACAAGGAAACCAATCAGGCTTATACCAACAATGCTGAAGGCGCTAAAGCAGCTTTCGCTGAATGCTCTTACAAAGACGCCATGCCCAAGCTTTATGTAGCTGGCGCGTCCAATCCTCAGGCTGAAGTAGCTGCCCAAGCTCTTGTTGAACAGTGGCGCCAGGTTCTCGGAATTCAAGAAACCGAATTGGTTCCCGCTATGGACAAACTACCAAAAACCGAGCAGGATAAAGTTCAGGTCTTCCGTGATGATGTTGGCGCTCGTATCTTTGACGCCCCAACTCTTCTTTCCGGTTCCATTTACTCCGGCGCAGGCAATGCTCAGGGTAAAATGGGTGGATACAAGAATGATGCAGTAGACGCACTCATTCTCGAAGCTTCCGCTCTGGCACCTACTGATGCTGCCCGCATTTCAAAATCTATCGAAGCTGAAAAACTTGCTATGGATGATTTCATGTGGATCAACTGGTATGACGAAGGTCCAACCATGCACGCTATGCCTTGGGTCATCAATTACAGCCGTAACATCGACTGGCAGATCGTTGAACCTTGGAATCTTGATATCGACCTCAGCAAGAAACCGTAATCCGATAATATAATTAAAATTGGGCGGGATACTGATTGGTTCAGTTCCCGCCTAATTTTTTAGAGAGAGGAAAGCCCATGTTGCAATATATTCTTCTGCGGCTGGTTCGCTGGATTCCCGGCGTTATTTTACTCATGTTCATCGTTTATGCGCTGATGTTTTTCGGTGGCGGTGACCCCGTGCAAATTATGTTCTCCCGCGAGGCTACTGATTTGTTTATGCCAGGAAACCCACGATACGAAGCTGTAAAAGAGCAGTTGGGCCTAAATCGTCCATTCTTGGTGCAATTCGGTGATTATTTATGGAAAATGCTGCATGGCGATTTCGGTATGGCACTGACAGATGGCCGGCCAGTTGCACGAACCTTAGCGGCCGCGACTCCAATAACCATCAGTATCGCTTTGGCAGCCTCAGCTATCATCGCGATTGTTGGTATTCCTCTTGGTGTTATCGCCGCACTCAATCAAAACCATTGGGCTGATAACCTTATCTTAGGTGGGGCTCTCTTTTTTTGGGGAATCCCTACTTTTGTTATGGCACCGCTGCTGATGGTTTTATTCTGTCTTGAATTAAATTTATTACCCGTACCCCGCGGGTGGCATGGAGTTTTTGATGTTAATTCCATTATCCCGCTTACAGTAGCCGCACTACGCCCTATGGCTTTAGTAATTCGCCAGGCAAGAAGCGCTGTGCTTGATGTTCTTTCTGAAGACTATATTCGAACAGCCCGCGCCAAGGGATTACCTGAGTGGGTAACTATCATCAAACACGCTTTACGTCCGGTACTTACTCCTGTTGTTACTCAAATGGGTGTAGTAATGACGAATTTACTTGCTGGGTCCCTCTTACTCGAGATCGTCTTTGGCATCCCTGGAATAGGAAAGTTGATCAGGGATGGCATTCTAAACAATGATTATTCCGTCCTGCTCGGTTGCACCTTTGTGGTGCTCGCGCTCGTGACGTTGACCAACTTGCTTGTTGATATAACCTATCCCATTTTAGACCCCCGTTTGCGATCAACCCAAAAGGGAGCGGAATAATATGACTCAAATTTCCCACAATTCCTTATCAGAAACCGCGCAGGAAGAGAAGGCAATAGGTATTTGGAAAGATTCTTTTGATCGCCTTTTAAAAAATAAAATGGCAGTAGTAAGTATGGTTGTTGTATCGATCATGTTTTTCTTTGCAATCTTTGGTCCTTATCTAACCCCCTACGACTTCCTCGCCCAAAATCTGGAACTCCGCAGCCAGGCTCCATCCGCCCAACATTGGCTTGGAACAGATTATCTTGGTCGTGATGTGCTTAGCCGCGTTATTTATGGCGCTCGAACAGCCACGTTGGTTAGCTTGCTGGTCGTTTTGATCAGCTCAGTTATTGGCGTTTTGGTTGGGAGTATTAGCGGTTACTTTGGCGGAAAACTAGATTTCTTTTTAATGTGGTTTACCGATCTAAATATGGCATTTCCAAATCTGGTGCTAGGTGTGGTTATGGCGGTTTCCCTTCGGCCACCTGTTAGCCGATGGATGGAGAGCATGTTTCTAAAAACCCAAAACCCTGTCTTTCGACAAAGCAGTTTGCTCGACCTTGCTTTGGTGGTCATTGTTATTGTAGCGGTAGCATGGAGTCCGTATGCCCGCGTACTTCGCAGCCAGGTGATGGCTGTAAGAAATTACAATTATGTCACCGCGGCCCGTGCATTGGGGTTATCCACCTTTACTATCGTAACAAAGTACATTATTCCTAACGCTATTGGACCGGTTATTGTTCAAATGAGTGCGGGGATGGGATCGGCTATGTTGACAGAAAGCGCGTTTAGCTTCCTTGGTATCGGCATTAATCCTCCGATTCCAAGTTGGGGAAACATGATCAATGAGGGTCTACGCCAATGGACTAGCGCGCCATACCTTTTGGCCGCCCCGGCAGTTGTGCTTGGACTCATGACAGTATCCTTCTCCTTCCTCGGAGATGGCTTAAATGACGCGCTTAATCCAAAACAATGGAAGGGGTAACATTATGGGCGAAACCTTATTACAAGTTACTAACCTTACAACACGTTTTCATTCGCGTGGAAACCTCATCCATGCTGTGAATGGCGTTAGTTTTAAAATAGATAAAGGGGAAACACTTGGTGTTGTTGGAGAAAGTGGTTGCGGCAAGAGCGTAACCATGCTAAGTATGCTACACCTTCTGCCCCCAGCCGCACGGGTAGTTGCCGGAACCGCGTTTTTTCATGACAAAGACTTACTTAAGCTTAATTCTAGAGAAATGCAACGCATCCGCGGAAACCACATTGGGATGATCTTTCAAGACCCAATGACCAGCTTTAATCCAGTGCTAACAATTGGCGATCAGGTAGGTGAGTCTCTTATTTACCATAATATTTCCAACAGAGCTGGCGCTGAAAAACGCGTTATCGAACTTTTCCGAATGGTGGGTATTCCCGACCCTGAAGCACGGTTGAAGGATTATCCACATCAATTTTCGGGGGGCATGCGCCAACGAGCTATGATCGCGATGGCATTGGCTTGCGAACCAGAACTGGTGATCGCTGATGAACCAACTACCGCCCTTGATGTAACCATACAAGCTCAGATCGTTGAAGTAGTAAAAGATTTGCGGGATAGGCTGGGTATCGCTATCATTTGGATCACGCACGACCTTAGCCTCGTGGCGGGTCTTGCAGACCGAATCATGGTTATGTATGCCGGCAATGTGATTGAAGAAGCAACAACCGAAGACCTTTTCGACCAGCCAACTCATCCTTATACCCTCGGTTTATTGGCAGCTTTGCCGGCTTTCCAAGCCAGTAAAAATTCAAAGAGATTATCTTCCATTCCGGGTTCCCCTCCTGACTTACGAGCCGAGCCAACATCCTGCCCATTTCTCCCTCGCTGCTCCTACGCTATAAATCGTTGTGCTATTGAAATGCCATTAGCGCATGAAATACCAGGGAACGGCTCCACCCCTCACAGTGTGGCATGTTTTGTTAACACCCAGGAAAGGATAACTGTCCAATGAATACCTCGCCTGAGCCATTGATCCGCGTTGAACATATCAAGAAGTATTTTCCTGTAAAGCTTGGCGCATATGGAGACAAAAAAGCCACTGTTCATGCTGTAGATGATGTTTCCTTCGAGATTTTTCAAGGGGAAACGCTAAGTCTGGTCGGTGAAAGCGGCTGCGGAAAATCGACCACTGGGTATACATTATTACAACTACATCGAGCAACAGCGGGTGTATGTTTTTACAAAGATGTAAATCTTACCGAATTATCCGATAACCAGCTTCGACCATATCGCCAAAAAATCCAGATCATCTTCCAAGATCCGTACTCTACTCTAAACCCAAGAATGACCATAGGCACCGCTATTGCGGAGCCTATGATGACGCATAAAATAGCCACCAAAGATAATGTCGCCGAAAAAGTGGTTCAATTACTAAAAGATGTTGGGCTCACAGAGAGGGCTGTTAACCGTTATCCACACGAATTTTCTGGTGGACAGCGCCAGCGCATTTGTATTGCACGAGCGCTGGCATGTAATCCTGAATTTTTGGTCTGTGATGAGCCTATCTCAGCGCTTGATGTATCGATTCAAGCACAGATCATTAATCTGTTACAAGATCTACAGGAAAAATACAACCTCACTTACTTATTTATCGCCCACGATCTTTCAGTTGTGCGGCATATTAGCAATCGGGTTGGTGTTATGTACCTAGGAAAGTTAGCTGAACTGGGTGATAAGGATTTGGTTTTTTACAACCCACTCCATCCCTATACAAAGGCTTTACTTTCGGCAGTTCCGCAACCAAACCCCCATACAGAAAAAACTAGAAAACGACAAGTGCTTACCGGCGAAATCCCCTCAGCGATAAACCCACCCTCAGGATGCCATTTTCACCCGCGTTGCCCCCTCGCGACAGACTTATGCAAGAAAACGGTTCCCGAGTGGCGCAAGATGGAAGATGGCCGGTTTATCGCATGCCATGCAGCTTAGTCAAGAATAGGAAAACTACAATCTTATGACCTTACCCCAATTCTCCTTCCTCGCCCCACCAATTCAGTTTGGTGTTGGAACCGCCGAAAGAATCAGCCAGCACATCACATGCCTAAGCGCTAAACATGTATTATTGGTTAGTGACAAAGGTTTGGAAAAAGCCGGACTAGTAGACCAATTGGCAGCTTGGATCAGGCTTGGGAACATCCTGGTTACAACCTATACCGATATTGAACCAGAGCCATCGGTGGATAATGTTCGGGCTTGTGTTGCTTTTGCCCGAAGCGCAGGTTGCGATCTTGTCGTTGGTTTGGGTGGTGGTAGCGCTATGGATAGCGCAAAAGTGGTTGCCGCCCTGATGGGTAACTCCGGAGACGTTATGGATTACCTCGGAATGAATAAAATTCCAACAAAAGGTGTTCCAACCATTTTGTTGCCCACAACGGCAGGAACAGGTTCCGAGATCGGCAGAGGTTCGCTTTTTTATGTTCCAGAGCGAAAATCAAAAGAAGCCGTTTTCTCATCTTTTATGCTTACCGATCTTGCACTAATCGATCCCGCGCTCGGAGTAACCGCGCCGGCTTCCGTAACCGCTGCCAGCGGATTGGACGCGCTTTGCCATGCCATAGAGTCGTATACCGGCCGTGCCGCCAACGCGTTATCGAAACCTTTCGCTGAATTAGGCATTAGGGTGATTACTCGCAATTTAGCAACTGCGGTGTTGGATGGGAAAAACATCGAAGCACGAGAAGGTATGGCCTTGGGCTGTTTATATGCTTCGATCGCTCTCGCCAATGCCAACACCCACGCCGTTCACGCGTTAGCGTACCCACTTCAGGGGAAGAATCGAATTGTTCATGGAAAAGCCAACTCGGTATTATTACCGTATGTGTTGGAAGAACTAAGCCCGTCCATACCCGATCAATTTAGTGAAATCGCTGGATTTATGGGCATTGACATCACGAATGTGGCAGCGAAGGAGATCGGCAGAAAGGTTGCCGCTACGGTAAGTAAGTTGAGCGTTGAAATTGGCGTACCTACAAAAATGAGTCTTCTTGGGGTACAAGCTGATCAAATTGAAAGCTTTACCGAAGAAGCATATGGAATCCGCCGATTGTTGGATAATTGTCCCGTTGAGTTATCCGAGAAGCGGATCTACGAGATCTTTGAAAAAGCCCTGTAACACCAAGACCACATTCGTAGCCCCCGCCAAAAGTGGGGGCTACGATTAGGCTGAAAGAATTGATCATGACAGAAACACAATTGAATCATAGAAAGATCGGTATCATCGCGGATGATTTTACAGGGGCTATGGATAGCGGAGCTCAGTTTGTGGGTAGCAAGTATCGAGGTAATCAAAAGAATTGGCAGGTTTGCTTTCGTTTAGCTAATGAACCGTTCGCGGATGTGGAGATCATCAATACAGCTAGCAGAGAAAAGCCTTTAGAAGAAGCTGTAACCGCCGTCTCGCTGGCGGCGAAAGTTTTACAGGGGCGGCTGTTGTTCAAGAAGATCGATTCCACCATGCGTGGACATGTAGCTGCAGAGGCTCTCGCGATCCTGCGGACGACCGGCCAAAGCAAGGCAGTTATCTGCCCTGCTGCTCCGTTGCAAGGTCGGGTATTGATCGATGGTGTGGTGAAAGTTAATACTGTTCCTCTCCACCTTACTACCTTTAAGGATGATCCAGCTTACCCCGCTTCTACTTCCCTTATCTCAGAGCTAATTTCCGAAACTTCCACCCACATACGCCTCTACGATGTTCGCCAAGGTGTAAGCGCGGTTTGTGGCTTGATCAGGAAGGCGAAAACTCCTTTGGTAAGTTGTGATGCTGAAACGGTTGACGATCTGAATATTGTCGCGCAGGCATGCATCGATATCAATGCGCTGCCTTGCGGTGCTTTTGGATTAGCAAACGCGCTGGTGCTTGCCGAAAACGGAGTGAAGACCTCGGAATCCTCCCATCCTAACGGATCGGCAATGATCCCGTCTTTGGTGATCATTGGCAGTGCCAATCAAGTTGCTCGCAGCCAGGTACAAACACTCGCTCAAAAAAAAAGGGTGATTGTCATCACGTTACCAGAAAAACCGGATGATCTTACTCGATCGCGTGTTGAACAAGCAATCAAGAAAGGGTTGGTTGTGGTACTCTGTGCTCAATCATCAGAAACAATTCGAACCTCCGATTGGTTAAATTTTAGTGAAACGATTAGCAACTTTTCAGCGTCTCTGCTAACCACCTATCAACCCGCTTCACTTTTTGTTGTTGGCGGAGAAACCGTTACTTTTTTGTGCCGAAAACTTCGCATTGAAAGCATTGAGCTCCTTGGAGAATTTGCGCCCGGCATACCATACGGGGTGCTCCGAGGGGGTCCGATGAATGGAACATTGCTAATTACAAAAGCAGGGGGTTTCGGCAAAGACACCTCCTTAGTGGATGTGTTGTTTAGAGAAGAGGATTAATGGACCAATTAACCGAACTTGAACTGAATGCCCTGAGAGGTATCGATACACCGACGGTTTGCAACGCGATCGAACGCTTTAAGATCCGCGACGATACAAGCGGCTTTGTTGGAATGAACATACACTGTGTTTATCCTCAATTTGCCCCTACCGTAGGATACGCCCTTACCGTAACAGTGGATTCCACAACACCGATGGTCAAACGAGATAATGAAGTATGGAAGGAGTGGGTAAGGGCGATGGACGCTGCCCCAAAGCCCATTTTTTTAGTCTTCAAAGATGTGAGTTCTACGCCACAGCGGTCGGCGCATATTGGTGAAGTCATGGCAACTTTGGCAACCCGCATGGGAGTAGTGGGATTACTAACCGATGGCGGGGTTCGTGATATTAGGGAGGTGGAACGATTGGGGATGCATATGTTTGCCGCCGGGGTAGTTACGTCACACGGAAACCCGCGTTTGATAGCTGTCAATACAACAGTAGAACTAGATGGTGTTACCATTCGACCGGGAGATCTGCTTCACGGGGATCTAAACGGAGTTACCTCTATACCAATTGAATGCGCCAAGGATTTACCATCCATGGCCGAATTGATACGGTTGGAAGAAGCTAATTTGATGGAATATATTTGGAGCGACGATTTTTCCGTAGACGGATTTATCGCAAAGAAATTTTCGCATTGAACCTGGATAGGTTATTTCGGCTCTACAGCCCGTCCTCTTTTTCTGAATGTTTCCTAACAAAAATATTTAAATACAACGATGACCTGTCTAACAAGGCGATGCCTAACGTAGGCGGTTGTTTTGGCGCTAGTCAAAAAAACGATCAGTTGGGGGCTACAAAGGTACCCAATTATTCAAATACATAGCATAACCCGGCACTAACCCTTTTACCAAAAATGGATCGTGGCTTTAATCCCAGACCATCCTACCCCACTAGTTTCAAGATCATTTGATTTTCAATTTATTTGATGAGAGCCTCTGCCGCTGTTTTGTTTCGCAGGAGGTATTGGTCGATGCGGGTTTTGACGTGGTCGAAATGTTGAAACAGGCGCTGACGGGTTAGGTTTGGATCTCGGGTTCGAATAGCTTCTAAAAGGGCAACGTGAAATTGATATACATCTTCTGGGTCGGTATCCAATGTAAGTTCTTTATCCAAGCTGGTGAAAGAAACCCAGAAGGCAGAGAACAGCTTCATCATAGTGTTGTTGCCGAGCACTCCGTAAATGATCTGGTGGAAGGATTCATCAAGATCGGAATATTCTTTTCCCACAGAAATTCTTTTTTTCCAATCTTTTAATACAACTTCAAGTTTTTTGATGTCGGCATCATCAAGATGGCCAACAGCGTCGCTGATGACAGCAACTTCGAGCCAGGTTCGTATTTGCAATAGTTCTGCCAGGGTGCTTGGGTCAAATTGGATGCCAAAAAGGAAGGCTTCCTGCATCGGGTCAAAATTTAATTCTCTTACGAACAACCCATTGCCTTGGCGCACGTCCACGATCCCTACGGATTGGAGGGATTTGACGGCTTCGCGCACAGAGCTGCGACCCACGCCAAGATCTTCAACAAGCTGACCTTCTGGGGGCAAGGGGTCACCTGGTTTTAGGTCGTGTTCAATAATATAGCGCTTAATATAATCGTTTACGGTTTTATATAAAGCTGGTCCTCGCAAGGAACTTTTCATTTGTTCTCCGATGTACAAATTGTACAGGCATTTTTCTATTAAATAAATGTTACCACAAGTCAGTTTTGATTTAAAGACGGTCGATCAATACCCGAACCTCATTTATTTATTTCTGCCCAAAACAACTGTTCACGAATCCATCAATATGTTCTTTTTGAAATTTCTTGTAAGAAAGGGCCTTCGACAGCCATAATTTCTGTCGTTTTCGGAAATTTTTCTTCATTTCAGTGAATTTTAGAGAAATTGCCTGTTGACATAAAATACTAAAATCAATACAATAGGTTTACTCTAAGATATCAGATATCTTACATCTTAGCGCTGAATGTTCTCTGCTTTCTCCATGCTGTTTCGAGATCAGGATTCCCTCATTTCAACAGCAAATTTTAACTAAGGTTCAAGGAGGCTGCTGATCTGGTAGAAATTTTCATAGGGTAATTTCAAGCAATTTACGCACCCCACAAATTCTCAAAGGAGACAAAGATGAAAAAATTCGCTGTATTGTTATCTGTTCTGATGATCTTGAGCACACTTTTGGCCGCTTGCGCAGCACCCGCCGCAACCGAAGCACCCGTTGTGGAAGCCCCCGCCGCCGCCCCAGTTGCCACCGAAGTACCCCCTACCGAAGCTCCTGCCCCCGTAACCATTACCTATTGGGCATTTGGTAGCGAAGGTTCAGCTATGGCTGATGGTACCCTTTGGACCGATTGGTATCAAAAATTGTTCGCCGATTACACTGCCGCCCACCCCAATGTGACCATCGATTTCGCATTAAAGGGTTATGACGCTAGTGGTTCCACTCTCGCAGTTGATACCGCAGTCGCCGCCGGCACCCCACCAGATGTGTATTTTGACACCAAGTTCCGCGTAAAGAAATATCAGGATGTTAAATTACTCGAAGATCTGACCCCCGCACTTGGTGCCGATGATCTTGCTGCTTATGATTCAGCCGCTATGGCTGGTTCCAAGAGTGGCGATATGATGTGGAGCATCCCCGCCGATGGTGGTTATTGGAATATGATCGTCAATAAGACCATTTTTGAAACCGCTGGCAAAACTGATCTTCTTCCTAAGGGCCCAGATTACTCTTGGACCACCGAAGAATTCATGACCGCTTGTGAAGCCATTAATGATCCCGCCAACAAGGTGTACTGCACAGCCTTCTTTGCTGGCAGCACTTCTATGGATTCAGCTACCAATGAATGGCTCGCTGGTTTCCCGGAATGCCAATTCTTTGATACCGCTAACACTGCCTACACCGTCAACAGCCCCGCTTGTGTTGAAGCCTTCACTTTCATGCACACCATTTATGAAAAAGGTCTCATGGTTCCAGGCGCCGCTGGTTTGATCGATGACACCACTGACCCCTTCTGGCTAACCCAGCAAGTCGCTATTCTTGGCCAGGGCAACTGGTATGACAGTATCACTAAAAAGGGTATTGCTGATGGTTTCATCAAGCCCCCGTTTGATTACATCTTTGTTCAGTTCCCCAATAAGCCCGGCGCTCCTGTAACCCCCGTTGGCATGGCGAACCCAGATGTTTGGGGTGTTTTCAAGCAGACCGACCCCGCCAAGCTCCAGGCTATTTACGAGCTGGTCAATTACATGCAGAAGCCCGAGATCGCTACCGCTATCGCAGTCGGTTGGGGTAAGATCCCTGTTCGTACCGACGCTACCTTCGAAAGCAGCGACCCCGCCGTGGCAGAACCCCTTGCCGCCGCTCGCAAATTCGGCTCCTACGATCCCTACTTCGTCAATGGCGTTCCTTGTAATTACAATGATGTTCGCCAAGCATGGGCTGAAACTCGTCAGGCCTTCTGGCAAGATAACGCTGATGTTCAAGCCCTTTTGGACGGTTTTGTTGAACGCGCCAATGGCATTGTAACCAGCTGCCCGTAATACTTTGTTCTTGATGTAAACCTAATGCCCTGGTCTGAAATAAAATTCGACCAGGGCATTATAAAAAAACAACTTTTTTGCTCTAAAGGGTTGGTACCCTTTTCCGAAAAAACGGAAAAACACCCCACATTTCGAGTTCACCTTCCCAAAAGCACGCCCAGCAGTCGGTTCGAATTATTTTTAGGAGTCAGAGCGTCGTGACAAAATTACAGGTTCTACTCAGTGATATAAAAAAAGGCTGGATAGGTTATTTGTTTATTGCCCCAGGTTACTTTGCCTTTATCGATTTTATGTTAATTCCAATAGTTTTCGCAATCAGTCTGTCTTTCTACAAATCTTCCTTTAATATTAGTGCCCGTGAGTTTGTAGGGTTTTCGCAATATGTTATTTTGAGCAAGGACGCGGTATTTAAAACGGCTTTGTTCAACACGATCAATTACGCATTGGTTATCGTCCCGTCTACCGTTTTCATCGCTTTGGTTATCGCGTTATTGATCGATCCGCTTGGACCAAAAGCTCAGTCCTTCTTTCGGGGAGCATTTTATATCCCTGGCGTAGCAGGCGGCGTTGTTTTGTCAGTTGTGTATCTATGGATCTTTAACCCCGTTTACGGTTTGTTGAATTATGTCCTTGGTCTCTTCGGTATCGATCCCATATTATGGTTGGCTGAAGCCCCGCATAGTTTCCAGGCGGTCGCCGCGGTAGTGCTTACCTTTACCATTGGCCAACCGATCATCCTCATCTTAGCTGGCTTAGCGGGAATATCACAAGATATTATCGATGCTGCTACGGTAGATGGGGCTTCAGACCTGCAAAAGAATATATATATTCGCCTACCTTTACTAAAACCGGTTTTACTTTTTGTTCTTGCTACCCAAACCATACAGGTTTTCCAATTGTGGGAAGTCATTTATATGGTGACCGGCGGTGGACCCTATAACACCAGTACTTCGTTGGTTTACCTCATTTACCAAACCGCCTTTATCAGCGCAAATTATGGCAAAGCTTCAGCTATTGGCGTGGTACTCATGCTCATTATCATGGTGTTTACCGTGATCCAACTGCGATTTTGGAATGAAAAAGATGCGTAACAAATTTCTTATCACTTACGGAGAACAATGATCATGTCTGATTCATACCAAAAACAAGACGCTAAACGAATAGCAATGGATAAAGCGGTAAAAGTTCTAAGCTTTACGATGCTTATCTTAATGGCTACTACCTTTTTACTCCCAATGTATTGGATGATCACGGGCTCTTTCAAACTTCAATCCGTTACGATGGCTGTACCACCCGAAATCTTCCCTACCCAACCTACCCTTGAAAATTGGCAGCGGTTGTTTTTCGGACCATGGCCTATTTGGCGTTGGGTGGTCAATAGTATTTCCGTTTCGCTACTTACCGTTGTTCTGGTGCTCATTGTTAGCACCTTAACCGGTTATGGCTTCGCGAAAAAGAAATTCCCTGGCTCCAACACCTTATTCTTCTTCCTGCTATCAACTATGTTTTTGCCAAGCCAGGTGATGCTTATACCGTTATTCTTGCTTGTTCGGGCATTGCACTTAACCGCGACCATCCCTGGTACCTATTTCGCGATGGCGTTGCCAATGATCTCGAGCCCGTTTGGCATCTTCCTGATCAAACAATTTGCCGCCTCCATCCCTGATGAATTGTTAGACGCCGCAAAAATTGATGGCGCATCTGAATGGCAAACCTTTTCGCTCATCATATTACCGCTCTTAAAACCAGCCATCGCTGCTTTGTCTATTTTCACCTTCAACCAAGCTTGGAACTACTTTATGTGGCATATGGTGGTAGCGACGGATAAGTTTCAATACACCATCCCGGTGGGTGTTTCGTACATTTCAAGAACCCCCGCGGTTGGCAAGATGATCACAGATATTGGCCTTACGATGGCCGGCGGTACTTTTGGTGCTTTCTTCATGATCGCTCTTTTCATCGCGTTTCAGAATTACTTTATCAAAGGCATTACATTCGGAGCAGTTAAAGGCTAACAATGTCAAAAACTTTGGTCGACCCGAGCAACAAACTCACTCTGCGTTCAAAGCTGAGCTATGGCGTTGGAGATGCAGGTATCAACATGGCGGATACTGTTGTGGGATTATTGTTCGCGATCTTCCTAACAGATGTTGTTGGGCTTCGGCCTGCCTTAGCCGCATTGGTTGTTTTTATTGGCCGAAGCTTTGATTATATTAACGACCCGATCATCGGACATTTATCGGATCATACCCGTACTCGCTGGGGTCGAAGAAGACCGTTCATTCTATTCGGAATGCTCCCCTTTGCCTTGGTGTATATGCTGCTTTGGTATATTCCCCCGATCACAAGCCAGGTGGGGCTAGCCATTTATTATGGTATCGCTTTTGTTCTTTACGATACGATGGCCACCGTGCTGTATATGCCTTATTTCGCGCTAACCCCCGAACTAACATCCGATTATGACGAGCGCACCAGCCTGACCGCCTACCGTATGGTCTTCTCCACTATCGGGGCGATGGTAGCGTTTGTTGTGCCTCTGGCGATCATTGGAACAATGAAACCAGAAAACGCCTCCCTCATAATGAAGGTTGGCATGGGTGTGGCTGTCGTTAGCATATTACCGATGATCGCTGTGTTTTTTGGCACCCGCGAACGAAGCGAGTATCAGGCTCAAGAACAATCTACTTTCAAACAATCGATCATGGCCGCGATCAAGAACAAGCCTTTTCTTTACGCAACCGCCATCTTCCTCTTTGGCTGGACCGCTCTCGATATTACTCAAGCGACCTTGATCTATTTTCTAAAATATCGCCTCAATCTGGAACAAAATTATGACTTGGTTTTTGGTCTACTTTTTGTTGCCGCCTTGGTCTCGCTGCCCGTATGGAATTGGGTAGCCAGCCATTGGGATAAGAAAAGGGCGATCATGATCGGCATGATTTTCCTAGCTGTTTCGATCATCGGGTTGGGATATATGCAGCCTTCTTGGGGCCTGCCCGCTGTGTTGTTCTTTGGCACCTTGGTAGGGTTCGGGTTAGGCGCTATTCAAGTACTTACCTGGGCGATGATCCCAGATGCTGTGGAATGGGATGAATACCAAACTGGAAAACGGCACGAGGGTATGTTTTATAGCTTGGTGCAAACCTTACGAAAGATCGCCTCTTCCCTCTCGTTACCATTTGTTTTATTGATGTTGGATTGGACCGGCTACGTCGCTAATTCTCCCACCCAACCAGCTGCCACCATTTTTGGCATCCAAGCTCTCATTGGACCCATCCCGGCGCTTTTCCTCCTTGTTGGCATCTTCTTCGCTTTGAAATACCCGCTTAGCCGTACTGTTTTTGAGCAAGTTCGCGCTGACCTGCAGGCTAGAACTCAGCTAAAGGACAAAGAATAGCATGAACGTTAAGACCTGGACCATAGTATCCAACAAAAAGCATAACGCTTTTACCGATCTGATCTTTTGGAAAGAGCAGTATTGGTTGGTCTATGTTTCCTCACCTTCTCACTTTTGGAGCGATAAGAGCAAAATTGTGGTTTCTCGGTCTAAGGATGGCAAGAACTGGAGCGAAGTTGCTCGGTTGGATGTTCCCGGACAGGATATACGAGATCCAAAATTTGCTGACTACGGTAAAGAACTTGGGATTTTCGCTTATCTCAATAAACAACTCGACCCGAGCCCGTATAAAACGGTTCTAACAAGGTCATCAGATGGTCTCATTTGGTCAGCTTTTCGTGATGCCGCGCCTGTTGGATGGTTGTTAGGCCGGCCAATAAAATCGGAGGGTGAGGGTTGGTACGCGCCAGCACACCGTACAGATCATGGCGACGCGGCGTTGATGTACTCGATCAATGGCGAGGATTGGAAAGTTTTCAGTAGTATTTTTACCGGAAGCAGGGATAGGGCGGATGAAACCGCCTTATATAGGCAGCCAAACGGCACTATGGTAGCTGTATCGAGGTTGGAAAACGGGGACGCGATCTTTGGAAGTGATCACGCCGGAACATTGGTCTCTGTTTCCGATGCCCCATATAACAGTTGGAGTGAGTTATTTTGCAGCCATCACAACCGATTAGATAGCCCCGTGCTGTTCTCACTGCCGGATAACCAACGATTGTTCGCGGTTGGCAGGCGGCAAACCCAAATTCGTGCCCCCTTTCAGAAACAAGGGTCTGCCTTCGCTCCAAAGAGAACGGCTTTATTTGAAGTTTTTCTTTCAGAAGAAAATGGACACGCGCAAGGTCTGGAGAAAATCACTGATCTGCCGAGCTGTGGAGACACCGCTTATGCCGGTGTTGTGGTAAAAAACGACCGCATATTGATCAGTTACTATACAAACGACCCAAAAACAGATCCAGTATGGCTGTTTGGGATGTTACGGCCAACTCAAATTGAGATGGCGGAAATTGAAATCGAAAATCTTTAGAATGGCGAGGAAGTTAAATGAAAGATCTAGGACCTGTTGTACCTATCGTTACCCCATGTAACTCGGATGGAAGCCCGGACGTAGATGGCTTCAAATCGGTTTGCGCCGATATGCTTCAAGCTGGCTGCAAAGGGATCTTTGTGGCTGGTTCAACTGGGCGAGGCCCTTGGTTCAGTATTTCGAACAGGGTTAAGGTTTGTAAAGCTGCCGTTGAGCAAACTCAAGGCAAAGTAGCTGTTTTTGCCGGCGTCACGTCATCTGGTTTACCTGGAATGCTGGAAAACACACTTGCCTTGGCAGATGCCGGGGCGCAGTATGCTGTTGCCACTGTACCAACCTATTTTCATTACAATCAGGCAGAGATCGAAATGATCTACTCCAAATTCGCCGATCAATCACCGCTTCCGGTGATGGTTTACGACATACCTGAATACACCAATGTAAAGCTCGCCAACGATATGGTGATGCGATTAGCAAAACACGGAAATATCGCTGGCTTTAAAGATTCCAGCGCTGACCTCGAACGTTTTAAAGGCTTGATCGAAGCGTTGCAAGGCTCGAAAGATTTTTACTTGATGCAGGGAAAAGAGAACCTGATCGCGGAATCGTTGAAGATCGGGGCATCTGGTTTTATTGTTAGCTTGATGCATATTGACCCAAGACCATTCGTTGGCATTTACCAGGCTGTTCATGCCGGGAATGACTTATTGGCTCAGGCTCTTCAACTTGAGATCAACAAAGTGATCAAATTAGTACGTGAAACCATTGATCAAAGACCTGAATCTTCCACTCTTTTCCATATGCTCAACTACTCCCTTCAAAAAAGAGGGATCTGCCAGAATATTCTGCTGGATATTGATGATAAAGCGCCAGCTTGGGTGTATGAAAACGCTCAGCAATCGCTTGATCTTTGCAATAACGCTGCCAAATTGATCCAACTATAAGTTGGACACAAAACTTATTTATAGACCACTATTTTTTTAGGAGAGAAAAATGTCAAATCAATCGAAAACAACAAAAGTTGGTGATGCTTCCGGGCGAGGTACTGTAGCCGGGTATAAGGTGAATTTTCCCGCAAGAATGCGTTCTTATACTGAAAGCGAAATTGAAGCTGTTGTAAATGTTATGCGTAATGCCGAAGTGCAGACCCAGGGCAATTACATGAAACAATTCGAAGCTGATTTTAAAGCCTATAGCGGAGCCAATTACGCCTTTGCTGTAGATAACGCCACCAGCGCGTTACGGCTTGCCGCCATTATGTGCCGCATTGGCCCCGGTGATGAAGTGATCGCCCCAGGCTATACTTTTTGCGCATCCGCCATCCCCTTTGGCATGACGGGAGCCACGATCGTGTGGGCTGATATCGACCCCAAGACTTGGGTAGTTGACCCCAAAAGCATTGAAAGCAAGATCACCCCAAAAACCAAAGTGTTGCTTGTTGTTCACTTGCTCGGAATGCCGGTTAACATGCCCGCCATTTTGGCTATCGCTGAAAAACACAACTTGCGGGTTGTAGAAGATTGCGCTCAGGCTCCTGGCGCTTCCATCAACGGTAAAAAAGTGGGCAGCTTCGGAGATTTTGGTTGTTTCAGCTTCCACGGCGCAAAGAACATCACCACTCTAGGTGAAGGCGGAATGCTTACCGTGAGATCGGCTGAAGATGCCGCCCTAACCCCCGGCTTACGCCACAACGGTGTTCGCCCCTTCACTGGTGAACGACAACGATATTGGGTCCCCGCTATGTCGAATGTTGATATTGACCTGGAAGATGTATGGCCCAACAATTTCTCGATCGGCGAAGCACAGTGCGCGCTTGGTAGTGAGTTATTGAAAACTCTGGACCATAACAACGACATCATCATCGCTCAGGCCACCAAACTGCGCGCCGCGCTCTCTGGCATTCCTGAAATTACCTTTGCCCACATCCCCGATGGTTATCGCCACATCTTCCACCAATTCGTATTGCATTTTGATGGTTCCGCCTTTGGCAAAAATCGAAATGACCTGCTCGACTTCCTAACCGAAGAAGCAGCAGTTCGAGCCATCGTGCAATACCACCCTCTTTTCCGCTATCCTTTGTTCCAAAAACTTGGCGCTGAACAACACAACACCCCCGTTTTGGACGATTGGTGGGATAACTCCTTTAGCTTACCCTGGTGGATCGGTATGTCTGATGAAACCTTGGAGTACCTTGCTGATTCAGTAAAAGCCGGTGTTGCAGCCTTAAAGGCAAAATAAATATGAAAATGAATTTACTCCCAAAGACAGAGCTAAAAGTTTCTCCGCTTTGCCTGGGCACCATGACCTTTGGAACGCCGGTTGGTGAGGCTGAATCCATCAAGATCACCCACTGGGCTTTGGAACACGGTGTTAATTTTCTAGACACCGCGAATATGTACGAAGGCTACAAACGCTTTCTTGGATCACCTGGCGGTGTAGCTGAAGAAATTTTAGGAAAAGCCTTGAAGGGCAAACGAGAACAGGCTGTTGTCGCTACCAAGGTAGGCATGAAGATCGGCCCCACCGACGGCGACCAAGGTTTGAGCTATGCCCATGTATTGCGTGAAATTGACCGATCGTTAAAGCGTTTGGAATGCGATTATGTGGATATTTATTATATGCACAAAGCCGACCCTTCTATCCCGCTGGATGAATCTATTCGAGCCTTTAATGAGATCATTGACGCCGGCAAAGCACGATACTGGGCTATCTCTAATTTCAACGCTGAACAGATCGCGAGTTTGCTCAAAACCTGTGATGACAATGGGTGGCGAAGACCGATCGCGCTGCAACCCGCTTATAGCTTGCTGAAGCGCGATATTGAGGCGGAAATTTTACCTCTTTGCCAGCGCGAAAACATCGCGGTCCTGCCGTATCAGGTTTTGCAAGGCGGAGTCCTCACCGATAAATACCAGCGCGGAGCTGCTGCGCCCGCAGACTCACGGCAAGTTGAAAAACCAGAGTGGACCATGCCACTTAACGATGAACTGTTTGAGAAATTAGAACAGATCAAAGCTGACGCGGCGAAAAAAGGCCGCAGCTTGTTGCAGCACGCGCTACAGGGATTGTTGGACCAACCCAATATCCTTTCACTGGTCATCGGTGTGAAGAGTATCCCTCAGCTTGAAACCTTGATCAAGGCTGTAGAATAAGCCTGGTTTCCTGCTCGTTCAAAAACAAGGCATCCGATTGGATGCCTTGTTTTATAAATTTTGCTTATTCTTTGATTTGGAAGAGCCGATTACCAGGGATCACGTTGTTGCCGGTCTTGTGTGCGAAAGTAAACCTCCCATAAACTATTATTCTGAGTTAATAACCTGTTTCAATTCCCCACTTTGCTATTGAATAACTAGGTTCGTTTCAGTTAGATGATTAACCAAAAAAACAAACACACGCTAGCCAACAAATTTTAAGGTCTCAATAAAAAAATAACGAATTACTTACCTTTGTAAACTACCAATGATATCCAAACTCGACCATTTCTTTTGCGCACAACTTTTCAATTTTCGTACGGGACGTTGGATCAAGTAATTCTCTGTAATGAGTCCTATCTTTTCGAATACTACTTTTGTTCATCGGAAGCTCAACAACCCCTAGACCTAAACTTTCGGTTATCTTTCTGAACTCATCATGTAAATCCTCATATCGAGCTACGTGGTCAACAACTATCTTCCCATGAATGGTATACCGTTGCCAAGTTGTAATCTTATTCGGTTCTAAATCACTAATGTATTGATTTATTGAAGGCTTTAATTCGGCGTGTTTTTTCTCCCAATTCTTCATACGCCAATGATACAAACTAAGGACGCGCTCAAATGGATTTCGGACAAAACAGAATTTATAAAAACCTTCCCAATCCTTTCGACTCAAAAGAGCTTTCAAATTCTTCGCGCTGGCGTGCTTATAATCAATCGGGGGTTGTCCGGTGAGTTTGCGAATAAATTGGTTGAATGGGTTGAGATGGAGCCGATCAATGTTTCGCTCCCCTTCATAATCCAAAATTGCGTTCTCCAAATCATTATGGAAATGGACACCTGAGATCACATCATCAGGACCACAAAATTTCGTCAACGCCACCTCAACTGATGTGCTGGCAGTTTTTGGAACTCGTATAAAAATAAATTTGTTTAAATAAGATATGATCATGAATAACCTCTCGTTTATCAAACCTAATTTGAAGTGCCGATCCCAGAAAGTTGTTTTTTTAATTGACCATAAAACATGACCTTATTTGTTTCAATATCAAAATCCGCAGTAGTCCATCACCTACATGTAATGATCAGAGCTCTTTGGAAATCGAATTTCGGAGATCCCGAAATACATCACATTTATAAGTAAGGATTTTCGTGAATTCTCATATAAATCATCGCTACGAAACAAGAATGCCTGTTGATTATTGTAATGCGTTTACTAATCATCAGCTCTTTTTCGGGATACAAGGTTGTGATCAATTTTTTTACTCGAAATTTGGTCTCTTCTTATAAATTTTCGAGCCATTTTCAATTGCCAATTTTTCCTCGGGG
>CAIRYE010000135.1 GCA_903882765.1 uncultured Anaerolineae bacterium | reverse complement strand
GGCTCTGCCGGATGCTTTGGTTGATCATCGTTCGTCAAAAGTTGTTTTCCCCCTCCTCCGGTCGGATCATGCTCTCCTTGGTGGCAATCTTCTTCACCGTGGAGGTTTTTCTGGTACAACGGCCGGGTGTTTATAACGGCTGGCGGCATGAGTTGTTCTTTTACCCCATGTTTTTGCTGGTGGTGGTGGAAGCCATCGAATGGCTGTGGAGTGCAGCGCTTTCATTAAAGAATAAGGCAAGCGTTCTCTTCGGACGCGGCGCGCTTGCCACGGTTTTGGTTTTACAGATCGTTCAGGTCCTTGTATTTATGGTTCAAGCCCATCCTTACGAGTTCCTTTATTACAATTTTATGGCTGGAAAAGACCTGGTGGAAATTCGGCAACAGTTTGAGATGGATTATTGGGGTTTGGCATTTCGTGAAGCTTTAGAAAAGATCACCGAGAAGGATCAGCGTGAGAAAATAACGATCCGATCGATGGATGGCCGGCTGCAGGTTTTTCAAAATTTGAGTATATTGCCAAAAGAGCAGCGGAACAGATTTATAGTTCTGAAATCGGAGAATTCGGAAAAAGAAGATTATATGTTGACTTTTTATACAGATGATACCGAAACAGATATCCCTGGGTACGAATTGGTCGATTCCGTCCAAGTATTTGGCGCAGTGATCAATGGAACGTATACCCCAAAATAGGGAAAAACAACCTTCAAGCATTATAATTTTGTTGTGAGTTAGTCTAGGAGAAGAAGATGGCAGTACTAAGTGGTTTGTGGAATAAATTCAAGGAGAGCGATAAAGAAGAGCTGATCAGAAAGTTGGTCATCGGATTCTTCGTCATCTATTTCATCGCCGGCGCGTTCATTGTCAAAGACTATGGCGCCAGTTCTGATGAAAATTTTGAGCGTATGACCGCCCAGTTCAACCTCGATTACATCACTGGAAAAAATACCGATCTTCTCACCTATTCCGATAGGCATTACGGTGTTTTGTTCACCTTGCCGCTTGAGCTGGCAAGCCCTCTTTTTCCCGATTCCCGAGATTACTTCTTCTTTCGTCACTTTGCCACATTCTTATTCTTCTACCTATCTACCATCGTATTCTACAAACTACTGCGCAGTCTTGGCTTTAAGCGGCTGCTTTCTTTGGTCGGCACGATCTTTTTAGTGCTGCAGCCAACTATCTTCGCTCATAGTTTCTTCAATTTAAAAGATATCCCGTTTTTGTCTGTTTTCATTGTTTCGTTATACACCTTGGCGCAATTCATCAAGACCGGTTCTTATAAAGCAGCCGTCATCCATGGTGTTGTTACCGGCATCTTGATCGTCTTCCGTTTGCCGGGGGTGCTCATGTGGGGTATCACCGCGTTGATGTTTGGCTGGCTTTATGTTGTGCGCACCCTGAACGGCAAACAATTCGCAAGCAAGGTTGGCGTGTTCTTGCTCTCTTCCTTTGGATCACTCTATCTTTTTCTCCCGATTTTATGGCGCAACCCCCTGCGCGAGATGGCTACTTATCTTTCGATGAGCCCATTTGAGTGGAACAACGAAGAGCTTTTTATGGGCAACTACTACACCTTGGCGAATCTTCCGCTCAGCCATATCTTTGTTTATTTTGGCATTTCGATGCCGTTGGTACTGTTGTTTCTCTTCGTGGTGGCGTTGGTAATCTTCTTTAAAGAACTTTTGGTAGACCAAAAATTGTTCCATGCTGATAAATACCGTATGGTATTGGCATTGATCGCCCTTAGCGTAACCGCGGAGATCTTTTTGGTGTTACGGCCGGCGGTGTACAACGGTTGGAGACATTTGTTCTTTGCTTATCCGATCTTCCTGTTGTTCGTGATCGAGGCGATCGAATGGCTTTGGAATGGCAATCTTAAAATTAACTTATCCTGGATTGAACTCTCCCGCTGGTTGCGGATCTCGCTCGCCGCGCTGATAACCGGGCAGATCCTGCTTTTGTTGGTGTTCAACGCCCAAAGCCACCCCTATCAATTTACGTATTACAACTGGCTAGCAGGCAGAAAACTATCGTATGCCCGGCAAAATTACGTGATGGATTATTGGGGGTTGAGCTATCGGCAAGCTTTTGAAAAGATCTTGGCGGCGGATGATTCCGCTAAAGTGATCGTGCGGGTGGATGATATTGTTCCCGCCAGCATCAACTTGCTGCTGCTCGAACCAGCTCAGCGCGAACGGATCCAATTGGTTGAGATGGGCTCGCAGAAGAGGGTCGATTATATGGTGATGATCTATAAGAACAACCTGTATCTCGACCGAAAAGGATACGAACTGATCGATTCGATCTATGTACGAGGGGCGATCATCAGTGGGACGTATAAAACGAAGTGATGAAAATATAGGTTTGACCTTTTGGATAATAAAAACCTTTTATTGTTTTGTTAGCCGGAATTAACCGTTCATTAGTTTTTTCCCGTGAAACTTCTTTGATCTACAAGACGGTAATTATTTTTAGCTTCCGCTTCTGTTTCAAACTACATGTTGGATTGTTGTTGGGTATGAAAAATTTTAATAACCGGACCTAAGTGAGGGAAAAAATATGAACGGACCAAGGCTCAGAAAAGATACATCTAATGGAATTGCTGTTCAATTTAAACTCGCTGCCTACATAATACTCATAATTGGTTTTTTCGGTGGTTTATCATTCATTTTAGATAACGGATCCTTAGCTATTGGGGTATGGATAGGCGCTTTTAGTGCAGCACTAAGTTGCTTGGGTATTTCGGAAGGTATACAGCTGTTACACACAATTGCATTAAACACTCAGCGTTCCGCTGATTTGGCTGAAAAAGCTGGAACAAAAAAATCAGAAACTGAGTCAACTAACTATTCTGATCTTCCAAGGTTATAACAGATGAGCTCCGAGCGGTATTATCGGTTACAGGAAATAGTTGGAGAGCAATCCGCCGCTGATTTCCCCGTGATGCTTGAAAAGGCGGCACTGCTACTTGATACGGTTAGTAAAAGTGCAATCCTTCAATGTAAGTTGGTAATGCTTGGTGTACCCCATACTGAACTATCCGAGGTCACGCTCAAGTATTTCGGATACGATGAAAACGGCAAGGAGATAGACCGTGGGGATTTTACGTACAAGGATATTAATCTTCTTGGTGGAAAAGTTTTTGGTACCATGACGCCGATTGTATTAAATAAGGGTGTAAAAAAAGCTGATGTATTAATTGTTGAAGCGATACTTACTGACGGTACTCTTATTACAGCCACTCCATTAGTTAAATTTCAACAAAAACAATTCGCCGAGCTTTCGCCCGAACTGTTTGATCAATATAATCGAACAATTTCAGAATTTAAACATACATTTCTTTCGCCATTGACCTACGTTCCAGTACAACGAAGCGAAGATTGGCTTTGTAGCTGCGGTTTAGCTAATCTGAATGATCATTCAAATTGCAGGTCTTGCGGACATAACAAGAAATCTCTCTTTATCCATTATTCTGAAGAAGCATTATTAAGTAATTCCAACCTCTTTTTGGAACAAACTGAGGCAAAAAGGGTTGAAAAAGAACGCCAAGAAGTGGAGCAAAGAAAACGTCAAGAACGTTTTATTAAGAGATTTTTAGTCCCCATTCTTGGATTTGGAGTTTTTGTTTTTAGTATCCTTACAATTGCTTACCTTATCGCGGGAGTTAATTTTAACAACAAAAATTACGATACGGCAAGTTCAATCTATTCCAAATTATTGGGGATATACGATTCTGAAGAAATGGCGAATTACTCCATTTATCAAAAGGGAGTGACTTTTCTTGAGGCTAAAAAATTTGACCAGGCAAAAATCATATTTATGGATCT
>CAIRYE010000134.1 GCA_903882765.1 uncultured Anaerolineae bacterium | reverse complement strand
TGTAACGGTCGTTTTCCAACCCTGATCATGCTGGCTACTGTCTTTGTCGCCGCCTCCTTTTCGCCAGTTTGGACATCCATCATCGCGGCCACCACGGTTGTTGGAGTGGTATTGCTCGGTGTCATATTCACGCTGGTGATCTCGTGGGCATTATCGCAAACCATCCTCAAAGGCCAAGCCTCCGCCTTTACGCTTGAGCTTCCCCCTTACCGTCGGCCGAACGTTCTGCGCATTCTCTATACATCCTTGGTAGATCGAACGATCTTTGTACTCGGCCGAGCGCTAACAACCGCCGTGCCGGCGGGAGCGCTTATTTGGTTATTGGCCAATATTAATATTGGCACAACCAGTTTGGCGACACTCATGGCAAATTGGTTGCAACCCTTTGGCTACGCACTTGGCTTAGATGGTGTCATTCTCCTCGCCTACATTATCGCTATCCCCGCGAATGAGATCGTAGTGCCAACTATGATGATGATGTATATTGGCGCTGGCATGATGGTCAACGGGCCAACTTCAGGAGAAGAGATCCGCAGCCTGTTGATGGGTGCTAACGGTTGGACCATGTTGACCGTGGTAAACCTGATGCTGTTCGCGCTTTTACACAACCCCTGTGGAACCACCATTATGACCATCTATCAGGAAACTAAATCTGTCAAGTGGGCTACGTGGAGCGTTGTGATCACGCTTGGTACCGCTTTTTTGGTGACATTTACCACCGCAACTATAGCCCGCCTTGCCGGTTGGGTTTAGCCAAAATAAATTTATAGGCTTTATAATTTAGCCATGGAATCAAACTTCTCCCCCAAGCGGATCGCGGTTTTGGGCCACCCAAAACTAATGGATGCCCTAACCGAAGCGAAAAATATTTCTGAGTATATTTCGGCCAAGGGTTTGGTTAGTAAGTTCGGCTCATTAAATGATGAGAGACTGCGCAAGCAGGTACACACCGGCGAGTTTGATGCCGTAATCGCTGTAGGGGGAGATGGGACGATGCTGCGAGCCTCGCACCTGTGCGCTCCCCATGGCATTCCGGTATTGGGTATTTATAAAGGCAGGCTTGGGTTTCTGTTTCAGGTTTTTGATGGCGGCTGGAAAAAAATGATCGACCAATTATTTTTGGGCGAAGGATGGGTTGAAAGCCGCATGATGTTAGGGGCTGAACTTACCCGCGCTGGAGAAATTACTGGGTCTTGGTCAGCCCTAAATGACGTAGTTGTTAGCCGTGGACACATTTTGCGGCCCATCCATGTAGAAGCAACCGTGGACGGACAGTATCTCACCAAATATATTTGCGATGGCGTGATCGCTTCCACCGCAACAGGGTCCACCGCCTATGCCCTCGCGGCAGGCGGGCCGGTACTGCCTCCTGAATTGAGAAATATTTTACTGATCCCCATTGCCCCTCACCTTTCGGTAGATAGGGCTGTGGTTTTATCAGAAGGATCTACCGTGAGCTTGACCGTACTAAGCGATAATACCGTGATGAGCATCGACGGCCAGATACCGATCAACCTAACGGAAGATGATATTGTTTCTGTCCATTGCGGCAAGTATTCCGCCAAGTTCGTCCGCTTTGGCGATCCCGGCTATTTCTATCGCAACCTCACTTCTCATATGAACCAAAACACCCTCACAGGTTTGCCTCGATGACAGAGAACGTTAGCACACTATATTGTTATAACCATCCAACCGTGGAAACCTTGCTGCGCTGTAAACGCTGTGATAACCCCATTTGCGTTAAATGCGCGGTGAAAACCCCTACCGGGTATCAGTGCCCAGATTGTGTTAAAAAGCACCAAAAGATCTTCGATACCGCCACCGCCATTGATTATCCGATGGGCTTTATTACCGCGCTTGTGCTATCAGGGCTGGCGAGTTTTCTAGTATCGCTAGTTGGAGGTTTTGGGTTTTTTGCGTGGTTCGCCATCTTGTTCGGGGCTCCATCCGCAGGCGCTATTATCGCTGAAGGATGCCGGAGGGTAACCCAACGGCATCGGTCGAAGGAATTATTTCGGGTTATCCTTACCGGCGCTGTGATCGGCGCAGTGCCAATGATCGGTTTTAATGTTTTATTCGGTTTCAATTTATTCGGGGTATTATTTCAGGCAGCTTATCTGGTGCTTGCCATTCCAGCTCTATACACTCGTCTTTCAGGGATACAACTCTTCCGGTAACCTATGCTAAAAGAACTCCGTATTGAAAACTTCGCCATCATCGACCAATTGGAATTGAAATTTAACCAAGGCCTGATCGTTTTCACCGGCGAAACAGGCGCAGGAAAGTCCATTATTTTAGATGCTTTGGATGTACTGCTTGGTGGAAAAGCCGACAGCGCGATGATTCGAAGCGGAGAAGAACGTGCTTCTTTGGAAGGGGTTTTTGAATTATCCGCCTCGAATAAAGCAGAGATCATTGAATTATTGCGCACAGAAGAGCTGGACGACGACAGTGAATTTCTCACGATCGCCCGCGAAATCCGTAAAGAAGGCCGCACCGTTACCAGAGTGAATGGCAGGTCAGTTAACAGCAATTTGCTGAAAGAGATCAGCGCCACCCTGATCGATATCCACGGTCAAAGCGAGCACCTATCCATTTTCGACCCCAAAACCCATATCGAGTTATTAGACCGCTTTTCAAACCTCGCGGACGTTAAAGCAACTTACATCGGTCTTTACAATGACTTTGCAAAAGTTCGCAAAGAGCTAAAACAGGTAAAGGATCTACAAGCAAATTCCCAACACCGCATTGATATGCTCACCTATCAGGTTGACGAGATCAATAAAGCTGCTCTAAAACCAGGGGAGGATGTTACGCTAAAACTGGAACGAGACCGTTTGGCCAACGCCGAAGCCCTCTCCAAGTTTGTTCAGCAAGCAATGCAGCTGTTGGATGAAAACAGTTTTGAAACTCCCTCTATCACAGATCAGGTTGGCAATCTCTCGAGCATTCTAACTTCGCTTGCCCGCATCGACCCAGAACAAAAAGATTTGGCGGATCGGTCCGAAAATGTTATCGAAACCTTAGCCGAGATCACTCACGACCTACGGGTGTATACCGACCAGATCGAATTCAACCCCAAGCGGCTTGAAATTCTAGAAAACCGGTTGGACCTTTTCAATCAATTATTCCGCAAATTTGGCGGGTCCATCGAAGCTGTACTTGACTATGGTGCGAAAGCGACCGCTGAACTTGAATCCATCAGCAATGTGGATGAAAGAATTCAGGTTTTAGAGCAACAAAAAACAAAACTGATCGAGCAGATCCAACTGGTGGGCAGGACCTTATCAGAAAAACGCAACGCGTCTTCGACCTTGCTTTCGGAGCGAGTTGAAAAAGAATTGGATGATCTAAAAATGGCGTCCGCAAAATTCAAGATCGATATACAGACCCTTCGCGCTGGCGATGATGAGAACTCGGGCGGCACTGAGTCCCTCCGATTTGATAAAACCGGATTTGATAAGGTGGAATTCTTGATCGCGCCAAACCAAGGAGAAGGTCTCAAGCCTCTGGTAAAGATCGCTTCAGGTGGTGAAACATCTCGGCTAATGTTGGCTCTAAAGAACACTCTGGCGAAAGAGGATAAAATCCCAACCCTTGTTTTTGATGAGATCGATCAAGGAATTGGCGGCCGTGTTGGCAACATCGTTGGGCAAAAGCTGAATTCCCTTAGTCAGTCACATCA
>CAIRYE010000133.1 GCA_903882765.1 uncultured Anaerolineae bacterium | reverse complement strand
TCGGCGAAAAGCTGAACGCCGCTGTGGCAAAATTGCCCATCCGGCTGCGAACCGTCTTCCTGCTGCGCGATGTAGAAGGGCTCTCTATCCGTGATACCGCCGAAGCCCTGCAAGTGAGCGAAACAGCGGTGAAGACCCGCCTTTTACGGGCTCGGCTAAACCTACGTGAGCAATTATCAAGTTATTTTGTTGAAAGGATACGCGAGGATCAAAAAGATGGATCATGACCACCAAAATTGTTCAGACCTGCTCGGCAATCTCTCAAGCTATATTGATGGCGAGTTGAGCGAGGAAATGTGCGCGGAATTTCAGAAGCACATAGCCGGTTGTGAAAACTGTCGGGTCGTTTTTGATACCACCACGCGCACCATTTACCTCTACCAACACAACCCTGCCGATGAAACCTTGCCGGCGGCGGTTCGGGAACGTTTATTTAGCAAATTGCATTTGGATGATCTGATCAAGCACGAATGAAACCGGATCGCAAGCCGCTAACCGCCGATCCTTCTGAACGCGAACAACCCCCTTTGTTGGGTACCGCCTCTGAAGACCCCCCGCCCGCCACGACGGCGCGCAAGCCCTTTCGTCAAGGCGAGCTGTGCGGCATCTGCGGCCTCGGCATCTTAGATTACAACGGCCTGCTCGACCTGGAATGCCCCGTTTGCGGCTATACCGAAGGCCCCGGCGGCGGTTGCACCTGATGAACCAAATCCCATCCAGTTTGGATGACCACCCCATCATTTATGGAGAACTATGACTGAACTACTGAACGATTCAATCGTGAAACAGCTTGAAGATTTTTTTGGCCAGCTAACCGGCGAGGTCAAGATCTTCCTGTTCACCAGCCGCGATAAGCAAGAGGCTTGTGAAACCACCTCGCAATTGCTTTTCGAGGTATCCAGCCTTTCGCCCAAGATCTCAATGATCGTAGTGGATAGCGATGCCAAGCCTTCTCTGGCGCGCCAATACCAAGTAGAGGGCAAAGCCCCCGCATTGGTCATCACCGCGCTCGATAAAACCGCCGATGGCAGCGAACAGATCACCGATTACGGCATCCGTCTTTTAGGCGTGCCCGCCGGCCACGAGTTCGGCACCCTCATTCAGGATATTCTGCTGGTATCTGGCCGCAACTCAGGTTTATCAGATGAATTGCGCGCTTATGTGCAAGGGCTCAGTGAGCCGCTGCACTTAGAAGTGTTCGCCACCCCTGGCTGACCCTATTGCCCGCGAGCCGTGTTGCTCGCCCATCAGATCGCCATGGAAAACCCCGCAATGGTGCTTGCCGAAGGCATTTCGGCGCAAGATTTTTATGAGCTCGCCAGCGAATACGGCGTAAGCGGTGTTCCGGATACCGTGATCAACGGCAAGGGGCGTGTGGTTGGCGCCGTGCCCGAGAAGCAGATGCTGAGCCAGTTGATGAAGCAATTTAACAAATGAACGGGAATGAATGATGTCTGCCAAGAATAAATTGATCAAAGCCAAACAAGACCAATCCTCCATTCTGTTGGCGATCGCTGGCTTCGTACTCGTAGCGCTTGCCATCGGGGCTTTTATTTACATCCCTAAGGCGCAAGCCGAAGTGCAAACCGCAAGCGCCCAAGGCGGTCTGGTTCCCATCCAACTCGATCAGGCGGCGGTAGATGTTTCGCTCACTGATCTGGACGGTAACCCGGTAAAATTCTCTGACTACAAAGGCCAGGTAATTTTATACAACGCTTGGGCTACCTGGTGCCCGCCCTGTAAAGAAGAAATGCCTGTTCTCGAACAATACTACAAAGACCATAAAAACGATGGTTTCGTGGTGTTGGCGGTGGAGGATGGCGAACCGGTTTCTGAAGTGGCGGCGTATGTAAAAGCCGCCGGGCTTACCTTCCCGGTTTGGCCAGATCTAAAATGGATCGCTAGTGAGACCTACGGCATCAATAACCTGCCCACCACCGTGGTCATCGATCGCAACTTTCGGGTACGCCTCACCTGGACCGGGGCGGTATCCCGCGCCACGCTGGATGAATATGTAACCCCCCTGCTGAGCGAATAAGCAGCGCACCGCGACCCCTAACAAAGGAGTACGAGATGAATGAAAAAGTGATTTGGAAGAACGGAATGAACTTCAACGGAACCGCGACATCGGGCGGCATCATCCCCCTTGGCGGCGGCGAAGAACAAGGCTTCAAGCCCACCGAGCTGGTAATGATCGGCCTGGCCGGTTGCACCGCCATGGATGTGATCTCCATTCTGCAAAAGAAACAACAGGCAGTGAGCGCCTTCGAAGTGAGCGTAAACTCCACCCGCCGCGATGACCACCCCAAAGCCTTTACCTCTGCCGAAGTGCACTACGCTATCACCGGCGAGAGCATTGACGAGGCCTCAGTAGCCCGCGCCATCGAACTCTCGGCGGGCAAGTACTGCTCCGTCAGCGCCACCCTCGAAAAAGCCATCCCGATCAGCTTCAGCTACAGCATCTATGCCCCCGATGGCACAAAAGCCGCCGAAGGCACTGTGCAGACCAAAGCCTAAGCTGCCCTCGAAGTTACGCACTCCCAACCCGCACCCTTAAAAGGGTACGGGTTTTTTGTTCCTCACTTGTGAAAATATTCCTAAAATTGAATGCCGGATAACTTTGGTATACAATAAATCCAACATTTTTCCGTAGCGGCTCTCGCGGAAAATTTTCTATTTATCCCTCATCAATGAACCAAGAAGGAAACCCATGCGCCCCAACTTCACCACCAAGCAAAAATTACAATACGCCTTCGATAACCTAATGGCAGCCGGCGCGCCCGCGATGGTAGGCATGTTAGGCGTTCTTTCCGCTGTCATCATTCTTCTCTCCGCTCTCTTCCTCACCATCGGCGGCAAATTGTTAGCGCCGGAAGGCGCTGAATCGGTTGGGTTTGTGGAAGCCATTTGGCTAAGCCTCATGCGCACCCTCGACGCCGGTACCATGGGCGGCGATAGCGGCTGGGGGTTCCGCATCCTCATGCTCATCCTGCCCACCTTGGGCGGCATCTTCGTCATCTCCTCGCTGATCGGTATCATCGCCACCGCGGTGGAAGAAAAGCTCGCCGACCTGCGTAAAGGGCGCTCGCTGGTGTTGGAAAGCAACCACACCGTCATCTTGGGTTGGTCCTCGCAGATCTTCTCCATCATCAGCGAAGTGATCGAGGCCAATTCCAGCTTGCCCCGCCATGTCATCGTCATTTTGGCGGACCGAGACAAGGTAGAGATGGAAGATGAGCTGCGCTCGCGCTTACCCAACCGGCGCAACACCACCATCATCTGCCGCAGCGGTTCGCCCAGCGACACCAGCGCCATCGTGGTGGTGAGCTTGCACACCGCCCGTTCTATCCTCATCCTTAGCGGTGAAACCGAGCAGCCCGATTTTGAGGTGATCAAGACCATCCTCGCCATCACCAACAATCCCGACCGCAAAGAGCACAAGTACAACATCGTCACCGAAATGGCTGAAAAAGCCAACATCGACGTGGTGCAAATGCTTGGCAAAAACGATAATCTCAGCGTGCTCAACAGCAAAGATATCATCGCCCGCGTTATCGCCCAAACCTCGCGCCAATCCGGCCTCTCGCTCATCTACACCGATATGCTCAATTTTGATGGGGATGAGATCTATTTCAAGGAAGTACCTCAAATGGTGGGTAAAACCTACGCCGAAACCTTGCACCTGTATGAGGATGTGTGCGTGATGGGCTTGTACGATAGCCAGACCGGCAGCGCTGCTTTAAACCCGCCCATGAACACCCTCATCGCGGAACAGCACCGGCTGGTGGTGTTG
>CAIRYE010000132.1 GCA_903882765.1 uncultured Anaerolineae bacterium | reverse complement strand
GTGCCGGTGATGCTGGGCGGCTTGTCCTCCACCTACTTTCATCAACAGATCATGGAGTTTCCGCAGGTGGATTATGTTTTGCGCGGTAATGCCACCGAAAAATGGCTGCTGGACCTGATCACCTGCCTGAAAGAAAAGGGTGACCTGGCAACCGTGCCGAACCTTACCTGGCGGGATGCCGGCCAAGTGAAGGTGAACCCGCCGCGGATCCCGGGGCCGGATCTGGACGATACTGATATCAACCCGCGCGGCATGGTAAATATGGTGCTGCGATATGGCGACCTCGCCAGTGTGATTCCGTTCAATGGCTGGTGGCAAAACCCCATCACGGCGGTGTTTACTGTAAAAGGCTGCGCCCACGAGTGCATCACCTGCGGCAGCTCGGCTGATGCCTGCGGCACTCTAAAATTTAGAGAGCGGCCGTTGTTCCGCAGCCCCAAGAACCTGGTGAAGAATATGCTGGATATCAGCCGCATCACCCGCGCGCCGATCTTTTTGGTGGGCGATCTGCGCCAAGCCGGCGAGGAGCACGCCAACGAGGTGCTTGCGCTGCTGAGCAAAGCGGATATCCAAAACGAGATCGTCTTCGAATTTTTTGATCTTCCCACCGCCGACATGCTCGACCGCATTGATGCCTCGGCCAAGAATTGGAGCATTGAGCTCTCGCCCGAGAGCCATGATGATTCCATCCGCCGCGGGCAGGATTCGACCACCTACTTCACCAATGAACAGATGGAAGAGGCGATCGCCAAGGCGCTTTCGTTGCGATGCCACCGTGTGGATGTTTTCTTTATGATCGGTTTGGCGGGACAAACTACCAAATCGGTGCAAGAAACCATTGTGTATTGCGGCCACTTGTTTAAACTATTTGATAAAAAAGTCTCTTGCTTTATTTCGCCAATGGGGCCGTTTATTGACCCAGCCAGCCACGGTTTTGAGCGGCCCGAGCAGCATGGCTACACCTTGTTTGCCCGTACCCTAAAGGAACACCGCGCGCTGCTTACCCAGCCTACCTGGCAGGATATTTTGAATTATGAAACCAAGTGGATGACCCGCGAACAGCTGGTGGATGCCACCTATGACGCCGCCGAGGAATTGAACAAGCTGAAACTGCAATACGGGCGCATCACCGCAAAGCAGGGCGCCGATGTGGCGGAGCGCATTCGCCAGGCACGCGACCTGCGGGCGCGGCTGGAAAAGTGGAACCACTCTTCCGATAATAAGGGGATGATCGAGGAATTACGCGGCGAGATCAACCGATTTAGCATTTCTACCGTTTGTGATAAGAACGAATTGTTTTGGAAGCGGCATATCTTTAACTTCCATTGGCTCGAGATCTTCAAGATCGCGGCGCAGTTTTATCTGCGAGATTGGGGTTTGATCAAGGGGTAGGTTGGTTTTGTACATGTTTGAAGAGCCGCGCGGTGTTGATGCGCGGCTCTTTTGTTTTGGGCGAGAGGGTTGGCTGGCGCCAACTTGGCGGGTCGTGCCCCGCCGCTACGCAAGGCTTCGCCTTGACGAGGGCTTCGGTCTCCCTCGCGATTGGGCTACTGACCGAGCACGGGGTTTGATCGAAGGGTTTGATGCGCGGTTCTTTTGTTTTGGGCTAGGGAAAGGGCGGGTTGGCTAGCGCCAACTGGGCGGGTCGTGCCCCGCCGCTACGCAAGGCTTCGCCTTGGCGGGGGGGCTGCGCTCTCCCTCGCGCTGGGCTACTGACCGAGCACGGGGTTTGATCGATGGTCTCCGCTGGTTAAATTTTGGCGGTATGGATAATTCTGGGATGATCCTTGTGGCGTTTGAAGCGGATGGGACTGAAATTTGATCTGTATCCGTCGCTTAGAGGGTTTAGTGATGTGAGAGCTTGCCTTAGCAGGGGGTTTCGTCTGAGTGTAGAGTGTCTTCAAGGATCTTGCGGAGGACGGTGAGATCCATTTTCTTGGGGTTGGGGTAGCGGATGCAGCTTTTACCGACGTTGAGGCCCCGTAGCAAGGGGAGGTTTTGTTTTACCACTTCTGCCTTTAGAAAGTACACCGAAATGTATTGTTTTTGGTTGGCAAAACCCACTTCTTCCGCCCCGTTTTTGGAGTACCCCGCCATGCCATACGCCATCCCTTCATCATACCCTGCCAACACTTCTCGGCAGAGGTCGCGCAGAGCTATCAAATACGGTTTGCGGGTTTCATCCGCTTCTTCGATATAGGCATCGACCGTGCTGGCTTTACTTTGCATAAACGCTCCTTTGAAGTGTTAGAGTGCCGCCGCTGCGTAGGTGATGACACCCACGATGCCGCCGATGATCAGGCCGTAGGGCAGGGTGATGCGCAGCACGTCGCCTTCATGGCCG
>CAIRYE010000131.1 GCA_903882765.1 uncultured Anaerolineae bacterium | reverse complement strand
TACCGCATTGCGCGTAGGTAGTCCTCGTCGAGCAGATTGAGCTCTTCATCCTCGGCGGTGTAATCCCGGCCCATTTCGAGGAATCGCTGTTCTTGATCAATCGGATCGTTCAATTCCGTGAAGGCGTTACATAATTCAAAACCAGCAACATAGCCTTCAAAACGTTCAACCGTTCGGGGATCGCCTGGTTTTGATTTTGCCAGGGGAGAAATATCCCTTGGGTAATCATAGAGGAAGGTGGGCTGAATGAGGGTTGGTTCTAAAAATTCACCTACCAGATAATCGATCAGCTTTCCACGAGTTGCTTTGGAAGGTGGGTGATACCCTTTCTCTCTGATGGCGATCTCCAAGGATGAAGCATCATCATAAGCATAGATATCAATGCCGGTCACATCCAAAACGCCTTTCCGCATTTCAATGCGATTCCATGGTGGAGTAAAATCGATCGCCTTGCCCTGATAATTTACTTTGTATGTACCGTTCACTTCCTTGCAGGTGAAAGCAACCATTTGCTCGGTCAATTCCATAACCTGGAGATAATCAGCATATGCCCAATAAAATTCGAGCTGGGTGAATTCTGGGTTATGTTTGAAGGATACGCCTTCATTTCGAAAATCACGTCCGATTTCGTAAACTCTCTCAAGGTTCCCTACTAACAACCTTTTGAGGTAGAGTTCAAAAGAAATACGCAGATAAAGCTGTTGCTTAAGCTGGTTGTGGAAGGTAGTAAATGGTTTGGCGTTCGCGCCGCCATAAATGGGCTGAAGGATGGGGGTCTCTACTTCGAGAAATTCATGGTCATCTAAAAATCTGCGCAAGCTGCTAACCACCTTGGCTCGTTTTCTGAAGTTATTGCGAACTTCTGGGTTCACCGCTAGATCAGCATAGCGTTGCCTGGCGCGTAATTCAGAGCCTTCCAACGCGGCATATCGAACTACCGTGCCATCCTCTTGGGTAACGTCTTTATCCGCGGGAAGTGGGGATACTGCTTTGGCGAGTAATCTAAACTCCAAAACATGTAAGGTCACTTCGCCAGTGCGAGTTCGCATCAAATTACCAGTGGCTTCAATAAAGTCGCCGATATCAAACATTTTGTCGAAGAATGTGATGCCTTCCTGCCCCAATTCATTGACACGGAAGAAAAGTTGGATCTTGCCCGAACCATCTTCAATGTGAGCAAAGGTGAGTTTGCCCATTGATCGGGTAGCCCGGATCCTACCGGTTACCGTTGCCTTGACCTCAGGAACAGAAGCTCCTTCAACGACGGTCTTTTCTATCGATTCGTACGCTTCGATAGCTTGGAGAGCGGTATGAGTTCGTTTCGCCCTAGTAGGATATGGGTCGATCCCTTCTTTTTTTAGGTCATCGATCTTCTGTAAACGGATCTGTTCAAGCGAATTGTAGTCTGTCATCAAAAACCTCGTTAAAAAATTTGATAAAAAAAGCCCCGCGTTATCGCGCTCTATTCAGAAATAGAGCACGCGCGGGGCATAAGGTCACGCCCCGATATTAGGTGGTCTTAAGGATCTTTACTTTGAAGGATCCATCTGGTGCTTCAATAGTGATCACATCACCGGGTCTGTGATTGATCAGTCCACGTCCGAGTGGAGATTCGTTAGAGATCTTGCCGGAACGAGGATCAGCTTCCGCGGCACCAACGATCGTATACTCGGCGGAGCTGCCATCTTCTTCTTCGATTTTTACGGTATCTCCAACCTGCACATGATTAGGATCCATGTGAGCGGTAGACTCATCGATGATCTGGGCAGCAGCCAGCATCAATTCAAGCTCCTGAATTCTTCCCTCGGTAAAGGCTTGTTCGTTCTTGGCGTCTTCGTATTCCGCGTTCTCAATTAGCTCGCCGCCTTCCATCGCTTCGTGCAGCCTTTTAGCTACCTCGGCGCGTTTTACCAAGCGCAAGTATTCAAGCTCTTCTTGGTGCTTTATAAAACCATTTTTTGTTAAGTAAGTTGCAGGCATAAAATCAGAACCCTGTTATAAGAATTTTTGCACCCCTAAATGGGATGCAATTGGCGAATACATCTAAATTGTCGTGCCCTAATATATCATAATTTCAAATATCATTCAAGTTGTACATTCTTCCCATAATGAAAGACCATTAAAACGGGAATAAAAACGTGTTATTTTTTCATCAACATCCTTTTCATTGAGGAAAAGGGAAGACACCTGGGATTTGTATAAAAGGATGCCTTTTACCCAATTGACGATATGGTTGGGTGGGAATAGGATATTTTTTTCGATGTAATTATTTTTGATCGTTTCAAGAATTTCTTCGTCTTTGAAAAAATATGGAATATCGATAAAAAACAATTTTTTATTGGGGATGAATTTTGCCGCCTCATTGACGATCTCGTGGTCAATGTGATTACCTATTGAAAGGGGGAAAACAAGGATATCCTCATCTTGTATTTGCTGATTGATCAAATTGGATATTTGTAATGGGAGGTTCGCCTCTTCGGGGTGGATATCAGAGAAAATGCTTTGGTAATAAAAATTGCCCTCCCTAGAGGCTCGATAAATGCAATCCAGATAATTTAAGTGGCTGCTAGTCGCGTTTACCAATCCCAAGGCTAAATTGTCTTCCTTTTTTCGTTCAATTACCGCTTCGGCTGGAGAGGTAACATTCCATTGTTCCTGTATTTGTTTGATCAGGTCAGACGACCCCTCAAGTTGTGGAATGCCAGATGTAACGGTCCAAACTTCAACTGATAACCCTATGGAAGTTTGGTAATCGATCAGCCCACCACAGGAAAGGATGGCATCGTCAAAATGAGGGGAAATATAGATCCAACGCATATTTAATCGATCGTTCCGGGTTCTTGTGAAAAGATCGAATTTGCCATCGACACCAATTTGTCGTGATCGATCGACTCGAATTTTTGGGAATCTAGGTAAATGTCAAGCAATTCGAAATTCGTTAGGTTCGCTACATTTTCATTTTGGGCTATGCGAGAGCGAGATTGTTTTCTTGCTGTTTTGGTTAATCGAAAATCGAATGCAACAGAACCATAAGCTCTGATCTCAGTCTCATTGATGAATTTTTCAGCATCAACGGGGTATTCAATATTAACGTGAACAACAGCGTCCTTCAGTTTTTCTTGGCTAGGTAATTGGTTGATGATCTGGGCGGTTACATCTGTGAGGTCTTGCACAACGATGCTGCGCTTGATGAATGGGCGTATACCGGTCAATTCGTTCCATTTGACACTGGTTTTGCCCCGTTCTACTGTCGCGGTGACGAAGTACTTCTTTTCGGCTATTTCGCCAAAATTAACTCGTTCTATAGAGCCGGAATAGACCACCGGTGGTTGAAATGATTCCCGCTTGTCTTCCGGTTCTGGTCCGGGTCCGTTCAAATTTTGAGCTTTGTGAATATGTCCGAGGGCAACATAATCGATGCGGGGATCCTTGAGGATCGACGCGGACAGGATAAAATCGCTTCCTAAATTCAGGTCCTTTTCATCGCCGGCGGTCGCACCTGAAACCATGGCATGGGCGACTACTATCACTGGAAGGGATGGATCGACCCTTGAAAGGAAGCCATCGAACAAGCCAGCAAGGTTGTCCTCTATCGATGCGTCGATCTGATCGGCGGGGAGGGTTTTATCTATCCGGTTTGCCAAAAGACGGGAACGATAGATCCAAGGTAAGCAGATCACCTGAACCGGGATTCCCAACTCGTTTGGCGTGAGCATTTTTGCTGTTGATACAACATGAGTATGTGGAATTTTTAGCGTCTCAAATTCTTCCAGGGCATGAGCCTTGCCGGACGCTTTTGGCATATCGTGGTTACCGGTTACGAGGATTACGGGAATGCCGGCTAGGGAAAGCCTGATCATTCGTTTCTCCCACTCGCGTTGATAGGTAGGTTGGGGATGACGATCTTTATAGGCGTCACCGGCAAAAAGCACCAGATCTACCTTTTCATTGATGGCCGCATCAATGATCGTATCCATCGAGTTTAGAAAATCTCGCACCCTTACCGGGATAGTGGTATCAGGTTCAATCCGACCGGCTTGGGAAATATCAATATGAGCGTCCGCAAAGTGTAGTATTTTCATTATGGTACCAGTGGAGCGTTCAACTCGTTCAATTGGTTGATAGCGATGGTCATATTGGGGTTGTAATAAACCGCCTGTTGTAAATCTTTAACGCCGCCGTACCTATCCCCAAGCGCGATCTCTGACATACCCCTCCAAAACAAACTTTCTTCTAAGGTTGGTTTATCCATTGTTTCGTTCAATGTTGTATCCGCCAAAGCGATCACGTCAGTGTGCCGAGCGGTGTAGTAATAGGCTTTATAGGCAGCCGTTTGGTACCACATCATTCTGTAGGGCCGCTGGATGGTTTCTTCTTTTAGACCAGCGTAAACCTGAAACGCTTGATCAAAAGCGGTTGCGGCGTCGTTGTATTCCAATAATTGAACATGGCTAGTTCCTTTATTGAACCAGGCGAAGAACTCATCCATTCCGGTCGCGGATTTAATTTCCTGATTCGCTCGTTCGAGCGCTGCTTTGCTAGCGAAATCCGCATCCAAGTAGTCTCCAGTTATCGAATTTACCAGCTCTGTTTTATCATCAGGGTAAATGACCATAAAGAGGTAGTTGAAGGAACGCCAACCCTCAAAAAATTCGTCGTATTTGCTTTGCAGGTCTTTCCCGGGTTTCAAATAGGCATCTTGCACAATAAACACGCCTTGCGAATCATCGTAACCGGTGACAAATAGGTAATGCCCCATCCAGGTTGTTTTGCCGGTATAGTCCCGCTCATAGTACCCTTTTTCGATCAGAACCGGCAGGCCGTTGGCAATGTAGGCTTTGAGAAGATCGATGGTACCCCCGGATCGTTGGAAGGCGTTGAGATCGGTTTCGTTGTTCACGAAATCAACCATCTCGTAAGGCATCACATTTTTATCGGATTTTCCTCGTTGGATGAAATCAAGTTTTAAGTTGTTTTCGCCAGGTTTGATCGCTTTCGCTACATCATCACGGGTGCCTTTCCAGCCCCAATAATTGAGCGCCATGGTTATATTGGCAGGTCCACAGTAATTCCAGCGGTTGTGCTGGTCAACATAGACTACATTCGGTATTATCTTTGCTTTTGGCAAAGGGGTTGAGGTGGCGGTTGGTTTAGATATCGGTCCAAGTGATGGGATAGCTGTTTTTGCGATGGTCGCGGTAGCGGTAACGCTAGCGAGCGGTGTGCCCGGGGTTGCTTTTCCTGGAATGAACACGGCATCATCGGGTGGGTTTAGAAAATATACGATCTGGGTGCGATAGGTATCTAGGCGGTTAGATACCTTCTGATAGAGAGTTTTGCTATTGATTAAGAATAAGATAAGAAAGATCGCGGTGAGAACAATGACCGGGATCTTAAGTTTTTCAGGGAGTTTTAGCATAAAAAAAATTATATACCAAATTAAACAACAAACGGGCGCCAGACAGCGCCCGTTGTTGAAATTTGTTTTGACTAGGCGTCTTTTACTTCGCCATCGATAACGTCGCCATCAGATCCACCAGGGGCGGCCTGACCAGGCTGACCGGGTTCACCAGGCTCGCCTGGTTGTCCTGCTTGCCCATATAGCTTTTCGCTAAGGGCGTGGAAAACCTTTTGAAGTTCTTCAGCGGCTTTTTGAATGCCGTCAGCGTCTTCGCTAGTTAGGCGGGCTTTAAGGTCATTGATCTTGTTTTCTACATCGCCGCGTTCACCTGAACTAACCTTGTCGCCCAAATCCTTAAGTGCTTTTTCGGTTTGATAAATGAGATTATCGGCATTGTTGCGAGCTTCGATCAATTCTTTTCGCTTCTTATCATCGGCTTCGTGTGCCTGCGATTCTTGAACCATTCGATCAATATCACCCTTATTGAGGTTGGTTGAAGCGGTTACGGTAATTTTTTGCTCTTTGCCGCTGGCCTTATCGCGAGCGGTAACGTGCAAGATACCGTTGGCATCGATATCGAAGGTAACTTCTACTTGGGGCACGCCGCGTGGGGCTGGTGGAATTCCATCGAGACGGAAGCGGCCTAAGGACATATTGTCGCCAGCCATCGGACGTTCGCCCTGAAGAATGTGGATATCTACCGCAGTTTGGTTATCGGCAGCGGTAGAATAGGTTTCGGTTTTCTTTACCGGGATGGTGGTATTGCGTTCGATCATACGGGTCATAACGCTACCGAGGGTTTCAACACCGAGTGAGAGGGGGGTTACATCGAGTAAAAGGATGTCACGAACCTCACCGCCGAGTACGCCGCCCTGAATGGCCGCGCCAACAGCTACGACTTCATCGGGGTTGACGGATTTATTGGGGTCTTTACCGGTTAGTTTTCGAACCAGGTCAGAAACCATTGGCATACGAGTGGAACCACCTACCAATACAACTTCGTTCAGGTCACCGGCTTTGAGGCCAGCATCTTTCAAGGCATTTTCGAAAGGATGAACACAGCGGTCAAGAAGGTCTTTGGTCATCTGTTCGAATTTTGCGCGGGTAATTTTTAATACAAGGTGCTTCGGCCCGTTGGCGTCAGCGGTTATGTAGGGCAGGTTGATCTCGGTTTCCATCATAGTAGAAAGTTCGATCTTGGCTTTTTCAGCGGCTTCGCGTAAACGCTGTAATGCCTGGCGATCATTGCGAAGGTCAATGCCTTCGATCTTCTGGAATTCATCGGAAGCCCAATGGGTTACCCGCTGATCCCAGTCATCGCCACCCAAGTGAGTATCACCGTTTGTGGATTTAACTTCGATCACGCCATCACCAACTTCTAGTACGGAAACATCAAAAGTACCGCCGCCAAGGTCAAAGACCAAGATCGTTTCGTTGGTTTTCTTATCGAGCCCGTAGGCTAGCGCGGAGGCGGTTGGTTCGTTGATGATGCGCTTAACATCGAGGCCAGCGATACGACCCGCATCTTTGGTTGCTTGGCGTTGGGCATCGTTGAAGTATGCGGGTACGGTGATGACAGCTTCTGTAATGGTTTCGCCAAGATAAGCTTCAGCATCGGCTTTCAACTTAGCAAGGATCATTGCGCTGATTTCTTGTGGGCTGTATTCTTTGCCAGTAACAGGAACCTTTACTCGAACATCATCGGAGGGTCCTTCAATCACTTGATAAGGAACCATCTTGCGTTCTGCGACGGTTTCTTCGAACCGACGGCCGATAAAACGTTTGATCGAGTAAACGGTATTCTCGGAATTGATGACTGATTGACGTTTGGCGGTTTGCCCAACCATACGTTCCCCACTCTTATTAAAACCTACTACGGACGGGCAAAGCCTTCCACCCTCAGCAGTAGTGATGACGGTTGGTTGACCACCTTCCATCACTGAAACAACACTGTTGGTTGTTCCAAGATCGATACCAATAATTTTTCCCATAAAAAAATCTCCTGACAAGTGACTTAAAAATTTGTAAATTTGTTTGTAATATTAAGGTTTTTATCTGTTCAAAATGTTAAGCTACCAATCATAGAATTATGTTAACATCTTGTAGAATTAATGAAAAAAGCGACTTCCGAAAGGAAATCGCTTTTTTATTAGAAGGAAATTACTTTATGGTTGGC
>CAIRYE010000130.1 GCA_903882765.1 uncultured Anaerolineae bacterium | reverse complement strand
ATAAACGTTATCGCTACCTGCTAAAAGCAGGCCAAACCGGCTTATCGGTCGCCTTCGACCTTCCCACCCAGATCGGCTACGATGCCGACGACGAGATGTCGCTGGGCGAGGTTGGCAAGGTTGGTGTTTCGATCTCATCGATCGAGGATATGGAAACCCTATTTAACGATATCCCACTCGACCAAGTTTCCACCTCTATGACCATCAACGCCCCGGCCGGCGTGCTGCTTGCCATGTACATAGCTGTAGCCAAGCGGCGTGGGATCGAACCATCAAAATTACGCGGAACGATCCAAAACGATATTCTCAAAGAATACATTGCTCGTGGGACGTATATTTACCCGCCCACTCCTTCGATGAGGTTGATCACCGATATCTTCGCCTATTGTTCCAGTAATATACCCAACTGGAACACCATCTCTATATCCGGCTACCACATCCGTGAAGCTGGCTCCACCGCCGCGCAAGAGATCGCCTTCACCCTTAGCAATGCAATCGCTTACGTAGAAGCTGCCACCACAGCAGGCTTGGAAGTAGACGCCTTCGCCCCGCAACTCTCCTTTTTCTTCAATGCCCACAACCACTTCTTGGAGGAAGTTGCCAAGTTTAGAGCAGCGCGCCGCCTATGGGCAAAGATCATGAAAGAACGGTTCGGCGCGAAAAAAGCGACCAGCCTGCAATTACGATTCCACACCCAAACCGCCGGCTCCACCCTTACCGCTCAGCAACCCGAGAACAACATTGCCCGTGTAACCATACAAGCCCTTTCAGCCGTGATGGGCGGTACACAATCGCTGCATACCAATTCAATGGACGAAGCGTTATGGCTGCCAACGGAAAAATCGGTACGGGTAGCACTTCGCACGCAGCAGATCATCGCCTACGAATCAGGCATAGCGGATACCATCGACCCACTAGCTGGCTCTTACTTGGTGGAATACCTAACCGATGAATTAGAAAACAAAGCCTTTGATTACATTAAAAAGATCGACGCACTCGGCGGAGCCATGAAAGCCATCGAGCGCGGCTTTATGCAAGCCGAGATCCAAAACGCTGCCTACCAAGCCCAGCTCGATATCGAAAAAGCAGAAACGGTAGTTGTGGGTGTAAATAAATTCCATTCCGACGAAACCATCACACTCGAAAAACAAAGCATCGACCCTGCGATCGAATTACAAGCCCGGCAGCGCTTGGCGACTTTACGCTCGAAGCGGGATAACGAGCAGGTGAGTATCCTAACTGAGAGGTTGGTAACCTACGCAAAAGGTTCTGAAAACCTGATGCCCCTCTTCATTGAATGTGTAGACAAAAATATGACCCTCGGCGAGATCTGCAACACACTCCGTTCGGTGTGGGGCAATTATCAGCCTACCGAACTCTAACCTCACAAAAAGCGGGAGATTTTTCTGTTAGCCCAAAGTTAGAATGTCACCTAGTTTGACAAAGTAGGAATGTCCCCTTGATCAGGGGCATTCCTCCTAGACGAGGTCTTATACCAGGGATGATTTGGAGCAGGTTTATGCGCTTTGGAAGCATTGACCAGCGCGT
>CAIRYE010000129.1 GCA_903882765.1 uncultured Anaerolineae bacterium | reverse complement strand
GATCATGACCACCAAGGGTGAGATCTTAGCCAGTTTTGTACAAGAAGAGATCCCTGCCGGCTTACACCCTCTCAAAGTGATTTCTCTTCTGAAAGAACAAGGGGCGTTCATCAGTATTTCGCACCCATTTGATAAGCATCGAAATGGCCATTGGAAAAGTGAAGATTTGTTAGATTTATTACCTTACATTGACGCCATCGAGGGTTTCAACGCCAGGTGTGTGAACCCAAATTTCAACCAACTGGCAATGGATTTTGCCAAACAACATAAGCTAGCAATGACCGTTGGTTCCGACGCTCATTCTATCTTTGAAGTTGGCAAAGCCTACCTCGAGATCGAGGACTTTGACTCCGCTGATGGCTTGCGTAGCGTGATCGCTGCGGCGGTGATGCACAACTCGCTTTCGTCACCGGCAGTTCACCTAACATCGCGCTGGGCTGTGTTGGTTAAAAAAATATGGAGAAACTATCCGAATTGATCCGGATGGTCTCTCCAATCGTTATGAAAAACAGTATGGTTTAGTCTTTCAATCCCAAAGATCTCTTAAATTCATCGGTTAGCAGCGGTAGATAATCAAACAGGTCGCCAACGATCCCGATGTCAGATACTTCGAAGATCGGGGCTTCGGGGTCTTTGTTGATCGATAGCACCAACTTGGAGGATCTCATCCCGACCATGTGTTGGATCGAGCCGGATATACCAGCCGAAATGTAGAGATCGGGCGATACCACTTTGCCTGTTTGCCCTACTTGATGCGAATAAGGGAGATAACCCCCATCCACGATAGCGCGTGAGGCACCAATGGCACCCCCTAAACGATCCGCCAATGCTTTTACCAATCGCAACCCTTCCTCTGCATTAACTTTTTCGTCCATGCTAAGTTTGGGATTGTTGGTGATGCCCCTTCCGGCTGAGACGATCACTTTTGCGTTTGCCAAACTCACCCCGCCTTCGCTTTCGCTAGTGGCTTCTACCTTGGTAAGCGAATGGTCAGAGTGGGACATTTTTACGATCGAACCAGCGGAGGTCGTTTTTTTGGCTGGCATCGGAAAGGCCCGGCTGCGAATAGTTAGCAGTTGAGTGCTGGTAGAACAGTTTATCTTTTCTAGGGCCTTGCCTTCATAAATTGGCCTGGTAGCGATTAGGGTTCCTTCTACCTCTTCCAAGGCTGTTATATCCACCATAATGCCGCATTCAAGATCAATGGAAAGCATCGCGGCGAGTTCGCGGCTGCGAAAGGTGTTTGGGAAAATGATCAGATCTGGTTTTTCCGCGCGGGCGTATTCCGCGAGGATCGAAGCATATTGATCGGATCGAAAATCGATCAGGTTGGGATGATCTGAGATAGCGACCGATTCAGCGCCATATTCAAAAGCGAGGGAAACAAGTTTTTCTACGTTCGAACCGATCAAAATAGCGCTGGATGCGCCAAAAGAACTGGCAAGCGCGAGCGCCTCCCAAGAACTTAAATTCACTTCATTATTATTAGTTTCAAGATAAGCCCAGGTTTTCATAGAACTTTCTCCGCCATAACTTTTGCGATCGCTTTTTTGGCGATCTCCTCGGGAGTATCGCCGGTGATGATCTCACATTTCCCTGATTTCTTCGGCGGGTTTTCGTATTTTATGGAATGTACTGTTGGCTCGGGGAAAGCACCGCTGATCTCCGCATGGCTCCAAACGGGAATTTCGGCTTTGGCGGCTTTGCGAATCCCCATAAAAGAGGGGTATCTTGGCTCGCCAATCGCCTGTACTACGCTGATGATCACGGGAGCGGTTGCGCTGACTACCTGCTTGCTCTCTTCTAAAATCCGATCGATCGTGACCTTCTTCTCAACAATTTCGATCTTGCCGGCTAAGCCAAGAAATGGATAGTTAAGGATACGAGCTGTTTGGGCAGGGGTGATCCCGCTGCCAAAATCCAAAGTTTGCCGGCCAAAGAGAACAATATCCACATCGCCGATCTTCCGGATGGCGTTCGCGATCACTGAAGCGGTCGCTCGTTGATCGTTGGCTTTGAATAGCGGGTCTGAGATGAGGATGGCGTTATCGGCACCCATTGCCAACGACCTTTTTAGGGCTTCTGTTTCACCCGGTTCGCCAATGGATAGCACGATCACCTCGGCATCATACTTTTCTTTCAATTGAAGGGCGGCTTCTACAGCGTACTCGTCGAAGGGATTTAAAACCATGGGGGATTCGCCCCACGTGATCGTGTTTCCCTCTACTAAAACATTCGCCTCAGAATCTGCTACTTGCTTTACGCATACAACGATCTTCAAAGGTCACCTCGTGATCATACGGGATTGGATTTCTCTGATTATAGCAAGACATATCGAAAAATATTAAAAAATCAAAATCGATTAGGGGAAGAATGATAAGATAATGACACATTGAAATCAGATAAACCTTGGGAAATGAATTCCTTGAAAGAAATGCCCACATGAATCAAAACTGGTACATCTATCCGCCCATCCCCCCTGAAGTTTCACTAGAGCTAAACAAATTTCCACCCATCCTGCAGCAACTTCTTTATAACCGAGGTTTTTTAACAGATGCCACCGCGAGGGACTTTCTTAAAGCGTCGGTGAGTTTCGATACATCTCCCCTCTTATTGAAGGGTATGGACAAAACGGTAAGTAGGGTGATGCTCGCCTATGAACGACAAGAAAAAGTAGCAATTTATGGCGATTATGATGTCGATGGGGTTACCTCGACAACCTTGCTTGTTCAAACATTTAAAGCGATCGGCATTGATGTTCGGGAATATATTCCCAACCGTTTTGAAGAAGGATATGGCTTGAACAATGAAGCCCTTTCCTACCTAAAAGACGAAGGCATTGGGCTGGTCGTTTCGGTTGATTGCGGGATCCGTTC
>CAIRYE010000128.1 GCA_903882765.1 uncultured Anaerolineae bacterium | reverse complement strand
TTTGGTTACATGATCACGATCAGTTCCGAGAATGCAAAGGCTCATACCGTGGTGGCAAACAAAAAATTCCACGGGAATACCGCGCAGGCGTAACCCCCAAGCAGTTAGCACCTGAAAAGCGCTGTTCCATGAGAGATCATCAATACCACTGGTAGCTTTGAAGAACAAGATAGGTTTTGAGCTAGTTGGTTTGCCGGCTTTTGCTAAAACACGGTTCGCCATAAAAACAACCCTAAGGTTGTTGATATGGCGTCCTATTTTTCGTTTCATTTTATATTGAAGATCTTTGGGGAAATTCATTCTGCCTAGTTACCAGTTGTTATCTTTTTCATAACCAAGCCGAACTACTAGGTCTCCAGCAACCTGTTTGAAAAGATCTTTATGTACTTCCGTGAAGTGATCTTTCCAACTGCCTGTTCGGCCTTTTCGGAAGGTATGGGATTTAGTTGGCTGAATAGCTTCTCTAAGAGAGGATAACGCGGAATCCTCAGAAATAGGCAGTTTATACCCTGCCTTATCAAACTCACCTAGGATCAAGCGGAGTGTATTATCCTGATCATCGATCATATCTTCAAAACGAAGGCATAAAGTATGTGGTTGCTTCAACCATTCAAAAACGCCATCGTACCGTTGGGAGATATTTACCATATACATCCCATCCCGATCGATGCCGGTGATAGCGATTTTTAGACGCTCGTTAAAATCGGTTAGTGAGTTATAGAGCTTGTTCATACCGTGGCCTTCGTGCATGCTGGTAGCGTAATAAACGTGTGAGACCAGCAGATCGCGTGGGTCACGGTAGGTGAAGTAATTAATACGGCCAGGTTGGCATAAATATGCTACATTTTCAGGGGTGGGGTCAACATACCCCCAACCAATGGCTCCGGTAGGAATTGCTTTCATCGTTGTGAGAATGCTATCCGCTGTGTTTCGGCCGCCGGTCGCTTTTACGGTACGAATGGGGTCAGACTCAACGTAGGTGTATGGAGCTACCTGACACACCCCTTGCATGATCTGCAATAGTAAATGCGAACCGCTTTTTGGTTTTGAATTCGCGAAGATGGGGGGAGCCTCGCCAAAATTGAATCTTTTCCAGCGCAAAACTGCCTGTGTGTACTTTACAGGTTTGCGAAGGGTGGAACGAACTTTGTCGAGGGTTCCCATAAGTTATTTATTCGCTATCTTTTACTCTGCGTAATTTTTTGAGTGAATTCATTTCACTTTGGTAAACCTTTTTAACACCATCGCCGATACCAGCTTCGGTAACGCGGATATATTTTACCAATTTTTCAAAGCCACCAGGTTCAACGGATGCGGCCTGATCACCGCCCCACATAGCTCGGTCTAGGGTGAAGTGACGTTCCACGATGCACGCCCCGAGCGCAACCGCGATCGCGGAGGGAACTAGGCCGACTTCGTGGCCGGAGTAACCGATCGGGTTATGAGGGAATTCTCGGCGCAGAGTTTCTACCATCCGAAGGTTAAGTTCTTCTGGTTCGCAAGGGTAGGCGCTGGTACAGTGCATAATGACCAGGTTTTCATTGCCAACCACGTCTACGCCGCGTTTGATCTCATCCATGGTAGACATACCGGTTGAGATGATCACCGGTTTCCCGGTCTTTCGGGTGTATTTTAGCAGGGATAGATCGGTCAGTGAAGCTGATGGTACTTTATAAGCGGGAGTCTCAAACTGTTCCATAAAATCTACGGAAGGTTCATCCCAAACCGATACCATCCAATCCACACCCAATGCTTTGCAGGTGCGGTCGATCTCGCGGTATTCTTCCAGTCCTAATTCCACTTTGTAGCGGTAATCGAGGTAGCTGATATAGCCCCAGGGGGTTTCGCGCATTTGTTTTTGCTGCTCAAGCGGTGTGCAAACATCGGGGGTGCGTTTTTGGAACTTGACGGCATCAGCGCCGGCATGTACAGCTGCTTCGATCATTTTTTTGGCAATATCAAGATCGCCATTGTGGTTGATTCCAATTTCAGCGATCACATAGGTTGGGTGGTTGTCGCCAACAAGTCTTTGTCCTAATTTTATTTCTCGTGTCATTTTTACTCCTGGGTATGTTTATTCACTTATAGATTCTAACAACAAATCGCAAATTTCTCTTACCGCGCCATGGCCGCCGTTGTTTTTGGTGATATGGTCAGCCGCGTTTAGTACGGGGGGCATCGCGTCAGCCACTGCTACAGCCCAGCCAACAAATTCAAAACAGGAAATATCATTAATATCATTTCCAATAAAAACAACGGTAGAAGGGTCAACTCCTTTTTGCGCGAGGTGATCGGCCAGTACTGACGCCTTATCGTTAATGCCAACGCCTTGGATCACTTCAACCCGCATCTTTTTCGCTCGTGCTGAAACAACGGAGTTTGTTTCGGATGAAATGATTACAACCTGGATACCTTTTTCTTTTATCTTGGTCATAATTAGGCTATCGCTGCGGTTGGCGGCGATCATTTCGTGGCCATTCTCATCGACCCAAACGCGATTATCGGTGATTACACCATCAAAATCAAGCGCGAGTATTTTAACGTTCTTGGGCAGGCTTCGTTTGGGCTTTCCGGGGGTAACCAATTCGAGCTCGCCAAATTTTACCAGCCACTCCGCTCTCATCCAATCATTCAGGTTATCCAAGTCCACCGTGAACTTAGGGTCGATCAGCAAGGGAAAGACGTTCTTACCGCTCATTGATCCGTTAGCGATCGCTTCGGGGCGGATGGCATCGATGTGACCGGTTTGCCAGTAAATGTCGGGAAGGATCTGCCTAGGAGCGTTATAAGGTTCTGCGATCCCTTCAACTTCGATCAAATTCTTCATAGGGCTGTTCAGGTCGGGGCGTAATTTCCACATTTTGTGGGGGTTTTGGCCGGCCGGCACAATACCGCGAACCGAATCCGCTTGTGGGTGATCCAATAGGATCTTCACCGCGTCATCAACACAATGGAGAGGTCGGATAGGGGAGGTCGGCCGCAGCTGAATAACGATGTCGGGTTGGTAATTTTCATTCTCTTTTAGCCATTTTAGGGCGTGTTCAAAAACAGGCAGATCAGTGGTCTTATCTTGAGCGAATTCCGCTGGTCGCAGGAAAGGCGTTTCGGCTCCCCACTCGCGGGCTACGGCCGCAATCTCCGGGTCATCCGTGCTCACGATCACTCGTGTTACGGACTTCGATTTTTTCGCCGCGGCAATACTCCATGCGATAAGTGGGTAACCTGAGAACATACGTATGTTCTTGCGGGGTATCCCTTTTGAGCCGCCACGGGCCGGGATGATCACTAAAATTTCTGGTTTCTCTACCATGCGGTTATGCCACCATCGATCATAAGATTGTTGTGCAAAATTAAAATTCCAAGGTCAAGAGTGCCGGCAAGAAAACCAAGACGCCATATCGACAACTTGAAAGAACGATCGGATCTCATTTCATCCAGCCCATTAAAACCGGAATGGACCTTTTCATTTTTCAAGGTAATGATACCCCAAATAATTCAGCGTCCCCAGTTTTTTTCAGGCTATTGAGGCGTGTAATGATGGACTCGATCGAACCAGCGTCGCTTGAATTTTCGATGACATTCGTATTCAATAGAGCTAAGACAGCTTCGCCGTTATTGATCTGCGCGACCATTTTTTCGATATCTTGCTCATAGTCTGGGCGGTTTGTGTTGCTAACGGGGTCGACCTTAGTTGGAATCACCCGAGAACTACGTTCGGTCACCAAGTACACCGCGGGCGGTGAGTTAGTGTAGATGGAAACGTCTTGTGGCAGATCTCGGATAGCGGCGAGGATAGCAGAATCATGATACTTCCATGAGGCATATCCTTGTCCTTCGGTCGAGAATATCTTCATCGCTTCCGCTTCACCAGCGAACGAGAAGAGGATGGAGCCGATCATTGAGGCGGCAACAACTCCGCGGCTGAGCTTGACGAGTTTCGTTTTTTCAAAAAGCGCGGCGGTCTTCTGGAACACAAGCCCCGCTAAAATAAAAAACACAATGACGGCTGGGGCGAGGATTCGATCCTGAAATTTTGTGCTGTTATCAAAGAACGAGATGGAAAAGAAGATGGATCCAAGGTACGAGAAGAAAAACACCAACAAGGTAGTAACAGCATTGGCGGCTGTAGAGGCTTCTTTTCCTGTCATGATTCGAAGTAGCAGAACGATCGTGCCAACAACCATGCAAAGCAATACTCCTAGCAAGATGAGATTCCACACTCCGCTGTTGAAGATCGGTTCGCGGATCTGATCTAGAGGTAAGAAGATACGGGATAGGTTATAGATCCCCGGCAGTACATTGTCTAGGGTGATGGGGTGTATTTCCAGGGTTCGGTTGGTGAAAGAAGAGGCGACCAATTTGTTGCGAAGGAACCATGCCCCTACGGCTAACGCAATAGGGGAGAGGAAATAAAGAAGGTTCTTGCCTTTTTGCTTGAGGTCGAGTGGGGCGAGTAGTAATAACAACCCGAATGCCGGCACTAAAGCTAAACCGGAATATCTAGCCAACACCGAAAGGCCGGTAAAAACGCCGGTAAGGAGCAGCCAGCTAGGTTTGTAATTTTGTTCGAGCGCGAGAAAAAAGGCGAGAAAAGCCAAAAGACACAAAGTTAAGAACAACGGTTCGCTCATCGCGTACAAAGAAACTCGGAGTAGTGAGGAATTGAGCAAAAATAGCGCGGCAAGCCAAAGGGAGATCCATTTCGATCGACTCAGTTGATAACCGACCAAAGCAATGAGAAGGGTATTTGACCCAAAAAGCAGGATGTTCAACACCCTCACAGATCGCAAAGGATCGATGCCCGCCAAACCAATCGCGCTGAGCACGATCGAGAGCAGCGGCGGGTAATGTGTGATAGGTTCTAAGGTGCTATCTAACCAGATATCGGAATATCCTGTTCCTTGTAAGATCGACCGTGCCCCGGCAATGTAAGCTACGGAATCATTGGCAAGCCCAGCGCCAGCCGGGGTAGCTTTATCCATAACAGCCATAGAGAAAAGCACAATAAAAGCTAAATGGAGTGGGAAAAGGAATTTTTTTAGGAGGTTGGGTATCATAAAGAAAAACCGCGGCGCCTTAGAAATTTTAGAGCGCCGCGGCAATTTGGTGAAAATTAGAGTAGGTAACCTTGGTCTTCCAAGTATTTGATGACCTTGCGGGCGTTTTCTTCAGGGGTAACGCCGCTGCCCATCAAAGCGATCTCAGGGCTAACAGGTGGTTCGTAGGGATCATCCACGCCGGTAAAGCCCATTGGTTTGCCATCGATGACAGCTTGGCGAGCCTGTTTGTACAAGCCTTTTACATCACGTTGTTCACATACTTCAACAGGAGTATCCATAAAGATCTCAATGAAGTTATCACCAACCATCTTTCGAGCTTCTTCGCGGGTAGAGCGGTAAGGGCTGATGGCCGCGCAGATAACAGCGCCGCCGGCATGTACGATCTCACCAGCGACAAAGCCGATGCGCAGAATGTTGGTGTCGCGGTCCGCTTTGCTGAAACCAAGGCCTTTGGAAAGGTGGGTGCGGACTACATCACCATCCAATTGGGATACTTCTTTACCGCGTTCGAGTAAAAGGGATGTGACAACGGCGGTGGTGGCGGATTTTCCGGAGCCGGAAAGACCGGTGAACCACAGAGCGAAGCCCTGCTTGTTTCGGGGTGGGTACATCTCGCGTAAGATCTCAGCGGTCTCGGGTCGGGTGAACCATTCGGGTAAAAGTCTTCCCTTTTCCAAATAGTCTTCACGTACCTGAGTGCCAGAAATGTTGAGCACTTTAGCGCCTTGAGGAACATCCTTGGCTTCCACGTAGCGATCTTCATCAGGAAGATAAAGCAATTCTTCGAAGGGGATCATTTTCATGCCGAGTTCGGCTTCATGTTCCTTCATCATTTCCTGAGCGTCGTAAGGGCCGTAGAACAGCTTGCCAGTTGAATCCTTGCCGGGGCCGGCATGGTCGCGGCCGACGATGAAGTGGTTCGCGCCGAAGTTACGGCGAATGATGGCGTGAAGGACAGCTTCCTTGGGGCCGGCCATTCGCATGGCAAGGGGAAGAAGGCTGAGGGAGGTGCTTTTAGCGTCGTAGTAGTTATCAACTAGAGCTTTGTAAACACGAACACGGGTGTAATGGTCGACATCACCAGGTTTGGTCATACCAACCACTGGATGAATGATGAGAGAGCCCTTTACCTGCGCTGCGGCACGTTTGGTCAATTCTTCGTGAATGCGGTGGAGAGGGTTACGGGTTTGGAAGGCGACAACATTATCATTGCCCATATCTTCCAACATTTGGCGAACTTCGAGAGGAGTGCGGCGAAGATCAACAAAGTCGTAATATTTAGGGAGGTTGATTACCTTTAATGGGCCGGAAATGCAAACCTTGCCCCAATTGGCCATTTCTGAAACCATTGGGTGCTTGGAATCAGTGGAGCCATAAGCTAAGGCAGCTTCGCTAGCAAGATCCCAGTGATAAACCTCATCTAAGGTGAGGATAGCGATCACGTCGTTGTTGCTGTTTCGAAGAACAACATCTTCGCCAACGGTAGGCAGTTCGGCGGGGTCGGCAGTGAGGGTAATGGGTAAGGACCACAATGTGCCATCTGCTAGGCGCATTTCGCGTAGAACGCGATCGTAATCGGCTTTGCCCATAAAAGTGGTGAGGGGTGAGAAACCGCCGGTAGCCAACAATTCAAGATCGCACAAGTTGCGCATGGTGATCTTAATGGAAGGCAGTTTCGAGGCTCGTGCTATCAGTTCTTCGCGTTCTTTTCCGGTGACTACAAGGTCTACAAGCTTGCCACCATAGGGTGAAATAAGTTTTGCTTTAGGCATCTAAATGATCTCCTTGGTAATATTCAACAACTGAATTTTGGATATTCGCTATTATATCAGCGTTGGTGAAATTTTTAACAACTGTTCTTGACCTATTTTTGCTGTTTTGCGGCAAGGGCTATTTTCAACGCCTCAACACCGTCCGCAAGGGTGCAAATCGGTGCCTCCTGCCCATTTATGACATTAAGAAAGTGCTTGGATTGCGCGATGAAAAGATCGTTTCTGTCGAATCCATCGGGAAGGGGGTATAGAGATGTGATGGCTGGGCTTGGGCTGCCGCTGATAACGCCAAACTGATCAGGCATATCATAATGATGAAGAATGCCGTCAGAATTATCCCATCTTAAGGTGCCTTTGGTGCCAACGATCTCTAACCGGTGAACGGGGGGGCGTTGGAAGTAATTGACGTGTACACCGCCAATCGCCCCTGAAGAAAAGCGCAGGGCAATTTCAGCAACATCTTCTACATCCCGAAGTACTAATGGCGAAATATGACCATTGAAACCGCTAACAGAGCCGACATCACCCAATAAATATCTTAGGTAATCGATCGGGTGGGTTAGGGTAACGATCACGCCTCCGCCCAAGTCTTTACGAGCGGCATAGCTTTCTTTGTAATCTTCCCACGGGTGCCAGTTCGGCAAATACTCTCCCCAATGAGAATGCGCCGTAAGAATTTTACCCAGCGCGCCTGATTCAATGATCTCTTTGGCTTTGCGCAAGGTTGGGTGGTACCGAAATTGAAAGCCAACCAAAATTCGGTTCTTATTGTAGGTAGCGGCTTGCTCTAGTTCAGCGACATTGTCCATGGTATCGGAAATGGGTTTTTCCAACAGGATGGCGCAGCCGGCTTTGGCGGCGGGAATGGCGATCTCTAAGTGATTGGAGGAGGGGTTCGCGACGATGACACCATCGGGCTTGTATTTTTCAAGGGCAAGTTCGATGTCGTTCTCGACCGGATAGCCAGCGAGTTCGTCATCAGAGAGGGTTGATAAATTCTTCCGCAATAGGATGATGTCGGTCACTCCAAGCGAAAGGAAATTTCGGAAATGTCTGCGGCCGATCGAGCCGAGACCAGCGATCAGGAGTCTCATATTCGTTACCAGTTCATATCTTTCTCGTAATCGCATTCGATCAGGGTTTTGCCGGCTATTTTTTTGAAAATAGCTTGGTCATTTTTTGTGAACATATTTTTCCAGTTTCCCGCTTTGCCTTTTGGCAAGAAAGAGGAAATGGAATCATCTTTTTCGGCTTGCCATTTTTCATCAGGATTGGAAGAGATCTCAGCTTGCACTTCTTTTTCGAGCGCTGGGTCTACACCTACGCCTAAGGCGAGCCAAACCTTTTCCATCTCCGCAAAGGGCTGTTGAAGCAAGTCTTCGTATTTTAAAGTTACAAAACGTTCGGGGAACAATTTGTTTCCTTCCAGTACCGTTTCGCAGATGTTATCAACCCAACCTTGGGTCGCTCTTTTGATAAAGTCATCAGTGAAGATGGAACGGGTCCCATCAATGAAGGGGGTTTGGTCCTTTTTCAGGTTAGCAATGATACTTTTATCTTCTTTGGTGAGGTATTTAGAACCTTCTATAAAATTACGAAATCGTTCTGAGATGAGAACATCTCGGCCATCGCGGATGATATAGATCAGGGTGCAATCGGGGTAGATCTTCTGCAGGTCGCGAACAGCCTGCCCGTGGATGAGACTCGATGGGCTTTTATCGCCCACAATGCGTTTGCCTGCCGCTTCCGCGTCGCGCTCTAAGATCAAGTCAGCGGCGCCTCGCAGTAACAAGGGAGAAAGATCCCTACCGTGATTCCAGCGATTTGATTTTCGCGTGAGCCACTCTTCCGCTTCGAGGGAATTGACCAGCGAATTAAGAAAGGGAGCTCGCGTAAAGAAATGAGCTTGCCAATTGCAGTGAACTTCGGGGTGTAAACGGATGAGCCTTGCTAAAAGGGTAGTGCCGGATCGGGCGTGGCCAAAAATAAAGAATTTTTCTCGTTTGAAAAATTTTTTGATATCAGCAAGATCCTCGCTCGAGATCGATGGGCTGCTGGTACGAACTCGTTGTTGGCCATTGCCTTTGATCAGGATCTTTATGGAGGTTTTTATACGATCAAGCATGGATGCCTCGTGTTTTTTTATTTTCGAGCAAGCAAGGTAAGGTATAGCACGATGGAACCCGCGACCGAAGCGTTCAACGACTCAATTTTGCCTTTCATAGGCAACTTGAGAAGGAAATCACATTTCTTGCTGATCAATGGCCGAATGCCTTCGCCTTCAGAGCCGACCACTACACCGATCGCCCCATCCAGCCGAACGCGGTCAGGGGTTTGGGATTTTTCGTCTTCATCCAAGCCAACGATCCAAGCGCCTTCGTTTTTTAGGATATCAATGGCAAGGGCAAGGTTAGAGCGACCGATGAAAAGATGCTCGGACGCGCCGGACGAGGAATTGACAACCGCGGGGGTAACTTCTACTGTATGCGCGAGGGGCAAAATGATGCCGTGAACACCCACCGCTTCGGCGGTGCGAAGGAGGGTGCCAAAATTTTGAGGATCCTGCAGACTATCGAGTAATAAAATGAACAGGGGTTCTTGTTTGTTGGTAGCCAGGTCGATCATATCGGCTATGTCGGCATAAGGGTATGGGCTGGTTTCTAACACCACCCCTTGGTGCTGCTGAGAGAACTTATCTAGCTTTTGTTTGTTAATTCTTTCTACGGGGATGCGCCTCTGTTTGGCGATCTCTAATATCTTGATGATCGACCCTTTTTCTTGGGCGGTATCGGATATTAATAACTTGATAGCTTGTCTTCGGTTGGCGACAAGGGCTTCATACACTGCGTTTCGAGAGTAAATATATTCAGGCATAGGTTTTCTAATTTACAAGTATAACATTCGATTTGATTCATACTGTTTCTACCAATAAAAAGTTTTTTGTGTATGACAATCATCACTATATCCATTAAAAAGTAAAGTGTATAATCGTATAGATTACTTTCCAAAGGAGTTAGTTATGGCGTATAAGTTGGTTAAGGTCCCCGAAGGTGGGGCAAAGATCGTTATTAAAGATGGAAAACTTCAGGTTCCTGATAATCCCATCCTTCCTTTTATTGAAGGCGATGGAACTGGTCGTGACATCTGGAGAGCCTCCGTCCGAGTATTTGATGCTGCTGTACAAAAAGCTTATGGTGGTAAGAAGAAAGTTCATTGGATGGAAGTCTACGCCGGTGAGAAATCTTTCCTGCAGTTCAACACCTGGCTTCCCGAAGAGACCACCGAAGCTTTCAATGAGTTTCTGGTTGGTATCAAAGGTCCACTTACCACTCCTATCGGCGGTGGTATCCGTTCTCTCAACGTAGCCTTGCGCAAATTGTTGGATCTGTACGTTTGCCAACGGCCAGTTCGTTGGTACCAAGGCGTGCCTTCCCCTGTGAAGCACCCTGAATATGTCGATATGGTGATCTTCCGCGAAAACACTGAAGATATTTACACTGGTATTGAATTTGCCTATGGCTCTGAAGACAACAAAAAATTCAAAGAACTATTTAAAGAAGCCTTCCCCAAAGAATACGCCAAAATGCGATTTCCTGACACAGCTGGCATTGGCATCAAGCCAGTATCGGTTGAAGGAACCGAACGACTCGTACGCGCCGCAATTCAGTGGGCTTTGGATAACAATCGCAAGAGCGTGAATTTTGTTCATAAAGGCAATATTATGAAATTCACCGAAGGCGCCTTCAAAGATTGGGGTTATGCCCTCACAAAACGCGAGTTCCGTAATGAGATCATTACCGAACGCGAATCTTGGATCCTTGGAAACAAGGAAGGCAAGCCCGGAATGACCGTGGAAGAAAACGCCAAAGCGATCGATCCCGGTTTCGATATGATGTCGCCCGACCAGAAAAAAGATATTATGGGCGAAGTGGAAGAAGCCTTGAAACTTTGGGATACCCACGGCGATGGTAAATGGAAAAGCAAGTTGATGGTAAAAGATTCCATCGCTGATGTTAGCTTACAGTTCACCATCATCCGCCCCCGCGATTATGATGTGATCGCTACCCTCAACCTCAATGGTGATTACCTCTCTGATGCCCTTGCCGCGCAGGT
>CAIRYE010000127.1 GCA_903882765.1 uncultured Anaerolineae bacterium | reverse complement strand
GTTCCCTGATATCCCCCAGGCTGATATTTTCCTCCGGCAACGTGATCAGGGCGGAACCCCCTCCGGAAATGAGAAAGATCACCAGATCATCCTTGTGACAATCCGATAGGAACGCCTTCATCTTTTTTCCAGCTTCAAGGCTGCCCTCGTTGGGAACCGGATGCCCGCCAATAACCTGTTCGATTTCGCTTGGTAAACCTGAGATTTTGTGCTTCAAAACCAACAGCCCAACATAATCCAAACCAGCCAACTGCCGAGCAGCCGCCACCGCCATCTTTCCGGCGGCTTTGCCTATTCCCACCAGCTTGATGCGGACCAATTTGTTAAGTTTAATGGATCGTATCGGGTTGACCGCGTCTTCGCGCGAGAAGACCAGCAGTTCATTACCAACCCTTCTAAAGTGTCTCGCTATCACCTTCTCGGGAAGCACTGAATTGATGGCTGCGTTGAGGATCTTTCGCACTACTAAATCTTGGGGAATATCCGCTAAACCCTCTTTAATAAAATCAACTTCCATCAATCAATACGAACCTTGGAAATAGTTCGAGATCAGGCTAGTGAGGTCCGCGTTCGTATTCGCGCGTAGGATCCGGAAGAAATCCTCAGGGGTAGCTATCTTTCCCCCCATTTCGCTGCCATATTGGCGCAGGAAGACAAAAAAGGCTTCATCTCCGATCAGCACACGCAATTCTTCAAGAAATTTAGCCCCTTGACGATAAGTTGCGTTGGTGTAAGGAGTGAAACCCTGATATGTGAAAATATCTTGGTCGATGAATCCGCTCGGTTCATAAAAGTTGATCCGAGTAAACCACCACCAATCAACTAGTTCCGGATAATAATTCTCATAATATAACTTTTCACAATAAGTAGATAAGCTTTCATCCATCCATGGATGGATGGCTTGATCGTTTGCTACGGATGCGAACCACCATTGATGGCAAGTCTCATGGGCTGCCACAAGGATCAGGTACTGGTTAGGGTTCCCATCGTAAAGATTATAAAAACTTTCGCTGAGATAATACAAACCGTCGAACTCCATCCCATCATCAAAATCACCCTGTACAGCACTCACGGATCTTCGATCGATCGGGCCAAATAATTTGGTATACAACTGAATTGATTCAATGGTGGTCTTCAGAACCGCTTCGCCACCGGTTTTGTAAGGCATAAAGTAGTAACTATGTACCGCGATCCCGTCCGCATCCCCACTGGCAACTTGCATAGTTCTTCCCATCGAAAGTACAAAATCACGGCTATTAGGGAAAGAATAAGTATAGGTTGCATCAACCATTTCAGGTTGAGTACTGGACGCAATCGTAGGGATATTTTCAGTTTCTGTAAAAATAAATTTTAGGTTAATATTTGAAACTGGATAAACCAAGTGCTCACCATAAAAACCAGCGTTGTGCAACAACCAACCTTCTTTCGCATCGTATGGCACAACCATGGCATACCAATCGGTGAGGTTCACTTGTTGGTCGGTTACACCAAAGATCTTTGGCCGTTCGATCTTTGGATCTCCTTGGGTGATCTCAGGGAGGGTTAGTTTAAATCGCACACCCAACTGAATTTGGTCCGAATTAGGAAGAGCCAACCCCTTGATCAACAATCTTTCACCGTCCAATTCAAACCCGTCGTGATTTGATTTGTTTACAAAAACCTGAATCAGCTCAAAAGTACCAGGTATGGCGTTAGGGGGTACTACAAGCAGAATGTCTTCGAGCTTTATACCGGTTCCGTTGGTAAAGTTAATTTCTTCTTCCACCAAAATTGTTTTAGCGTCGTACTTCATCTCAGCGGTGATGTTATACGAGATGGTGTTGTTAGGATGCTCAACAGCTTGTTCGGGCTCAGTTCGTTCTGTTGGTAAGGGGGTTATGATAGGTGCCGCGGTATTGGTTGGCAACGGAATGGAGGTGGGTCTCACCTCCGCGATAGAAATACACGATGTAAGGATACTAATAACGATCAGGCTGGAAAGTAATCTTCCGCGAAAATTCATAGACACCTACTGGTAATAAAAATAATCAGCAACCAGGTCGTTGATCGATTGGCCGGAATATGCCTCAACCAAGCTCAAAAAATCCTGGGTGGTGGCGATGGAACCATTGAACTGGTTGTAATAACCCGCGATAAACTGGTAGAACGCTTGATCACCGATGCGTTGACGAACCAGGTGGATGAACTCCGCGCCATTAAAATAAACGGCATTAACATAATCAGCAAAATAGTTAAAGCTATAAATGGGTGAATCTACCCAACCAGCGGGATTGTGTGAATACACTCGAAAATTCCACCACCACTGCAGCAGGTCGGGATAATTGTTTTCAAAGAAGATGAGTTCAGAGTAGGTAGCCATCGACTCATCAAGCCAAGGTTCAGTGGCCTGATTGGATGCCACAGCCCCGTACCACCACTGATGAGCCGTCTCATGGATGGCGATGACAGAAAGATTATTTTGAACAGAGCCATTATAGTATTTATAAAAACTGCTGCTCAAAAAATACAAACCATCCGTTTCAAGCCCATCATTCAACTCTGTCTCTACAACGGTCATCATCGTATGCGGATATGGACCAAAAACCTCGCTATAAGTGGCTATGGATTGGGTTGTCACATCCAACACCCGACCAGCGGCAATAGCATCTTCGGGGAAGTAATAATGCTGAACTTCAACCCCGCCAGTAAAAGAGGATTGAACCAAGAAATCGTAACTCATTGAAAAAGAAAAATTGCGGGCATTGGTTAGTTCGTAATGCGCGATACCATTATTTTGGGTATAGCCTGAGGATGCTGCCACCACGGGTTGGTTGTAAGGATCAGTAAAGCTGAGGTCTATGAAAAAATCAGCCTTATCGTAAACTAAGTTTTCACCAAAACCATAGGGATCTGGCAGAACCCAGTTACCATTTTCAAATGGAGGTATGAAGGGATACCAATCAATAAGATTGGTTTGGCGAGTAGTGTAGCCAAAATTTTCCACTTTTGCCGAACTATAAGGTAGATCAATGGAATACCCCACCCCGATCTTGATCGTTTCTCCTGGAAGGATCGGCTGCAGTAAACCGATAGTCAACCATTGGCCAGTGATATCATAACTCGCAGGCGCTAAGTCGTTAATGGTCACCTGCCCAAGAATGAACACATCCTTCCATAGGTTGGAATTTACACCAAGAACAATATTCTGAAGTGTGTAGCCAGTTCTGTTAGTGTAATAGATCGACTCACTAATATTCGCGAAGTGATTGGCTTGATCCATTGAGACATTCAATAAGTAGCGAGTACGATCTACAGCAGCATACAGCGGCGGAAGATTTGCAGCTTCTGTAGGAACTATGACCGCGGTAGTAGCGGTTGGCAGACTTGTGAGTGTTGGTACAGCGGTATTCGTGGGAGCGGGGGTGAGGCTAGGAAAAGGCGTAAAAGTAGGTACCGAAGTAAAAGTTGGAGTGGGTGAAATTACAACCTCTAGTGGAGAAGTGCCAGTAGAAAGATCTAATGGGGCAATGGTTTCTTCCCCCGGTTGAAAAGGAGTGCTAGTTCCTAGTGGATCCACACTAACGGGTGTTACCATTCCTGGCAGGTTCTTGAACGGTAAATTACAACCAACCAAGAAGACAATGGCGGCAACTATGGAAAGGGTCCGAATTTTTCGAAGCTCTTTTTTCATGAGTCGTTTAGCGATTTCCTTTTTTTATTAAATATATAACAAAAAAGAAGAAAGTAGCTGTTAATACGATTGCAGAACCTGAGACGATATTGAGATAATAGCTGAGCAGCAACCCAATAAACGCCGATACAGCGCCAATGAAGGCAGAAACGATCATCATAGTGGATAAGCGACGTGTTAGCAGGTAAGCGGTTCCCGCTGGGGTTACCAGCATAGCGGCGGCAAGCCCAATTCCAACCGTTTGCAAAGATATTACAACTGTGAGAGCTAGCAATATCAACAGAACGTAATTGAGAAGTTCGGTGGGTAACCGAAGGGTTTTTGCCAGAATTGGATCAAAGGATAATACCAACAATGGTCGGAAGAGTAGCAGCACAGTTCCCAGGATAATGACCGCAAAAAAGATGGTAATAATGAGATCCGCGACGGTTACGCCTAAGATATTTCCAAACATAATATGGCTTAGGTCTACCGCATAAGTTTTCATCGAGGAAATGAGAGCAATCCCTAGAGATAAGGCTGACGCGAACAAGATACCGATAGCCGTATCTTCCTTGATCGTTCCTTGCTTCGTGATCACCCCAATACCAAGAGCCACAGCGATCGCGGCGATGACAGCACCTATCAAAAGGTTACCGCCCAGAATGTAAGAAATAGCTACGCCAGGCATAATGGCATGGGCAAGGGCATCACCCAGAAAAGCCATACCTCTAAGAACAACGTAGGTTCCCATAATGGCGCATAGAATGCCAACGATCACGCCAGCAGCGAGACCTCGTTGCATAAATCCGTAGGTAAATGGTTCAATTAAAAAGGAAAGCATAGGTTATTCGCGATCAATGAGTGTGTAAATGGTTATGTTCCTCGTCAGGCGGGCAGCACTCATCCACGATAAGCGCTCCGTTTTCCATAACGAGGAAGGAATTGCCAAAGGCGTTGGCCATATTCGCCGGAGTAAAGACTTGATCCGGTTTTCCGTGAGCTACAACGGTTTTGTTCAACAATAATGCCTGATCAAAGCGTGTGCTTGCCAGATTTAGATCATGAGTAGAAATTACAACTGTCACTTTTCGGCTGAGCAAGCGTTCGATGAGGGCGAAAGTGATCTCCTGCGTCGGCGAGTCGATACCGGTAAAAGGTTCATCCATCAAGAGGATATGGGGCATCTGCGCGATTGCCCTAGCAAGGAAGATCCGCTGTTGCTGACCGCCCGATAACTCGTTAATGGATACATTCGCGAGTTTTTCAATATTTAATTCTTCCAAACACTGGTCTACGATCTTTTGATCGCCTTTGTTCGGTCGTGAAAACCATCCACGTGAATTGTAGCGGCCCATCATGATCACATCTCGCACCGTGACTGGGAATTTCCAATCCACTTCCTCTTTTTGCGGAACATAGGCAACGCAGTCTTTATGGGTATGTATCGGTTGGTCGTGGATCAAGATCCTGCCCGAATCGATAGGTAATAAACCAACGATAGCCTTAAAGAGTGTGGATTTTCCGGCACCATTTGGACCAACGATCGCTAGGCTTGTTCCGTTTGGAACAAAAAAATTAACATCCTTTAGTACTTGCCTTGTACCGTAAGAAAGGTTCACATTTTCTAAAACTAAATGATGTGGGTT
>CAIRYE010000126.1 GCA_903882765.1 uncultured Anaerolineae bacterium | reverse complement strand
TGAATGGGTTCTGCGGAAGACCATCGCTGATAATGACAAAGTTCATGAAACACATCATATCGAAATTGTGCAAGCCAGGCCCATCACCAACCTTCCTTCGATCGCCCCTCGCTGGAAACCGCCCCACCCCGATCTCATCCTTATCCGCAGCAGCCTTGCCGAGCAAATACCCAACCCAGTAACGCCTTTGTTTGGCTCGTTAGGCTTGCGTATGGTAAACCTACCCACCGCCGATCTTGGCCGGCTAGCTCTTGGCAAAGCAGGCGAAAGATACCAATACCTCGCCATCAACGGGTATGTGTACCTGTCCACACCTGTTACCGTGTTATCCGCCCCCAGCATTATCAAAGCTAGCTTAGGGCCAATGCTAAAAGCGTTTCGCCATAGCCACGAAACATGGGTAACTGCCTTAGGTGAGTTTAAGCAATTCGTTCATTTGTACGAGGGCAAAGATGTTCACGAGCTCACTAACATTGAATTGCTCGATTGCGCCCGCAACCTCATTTGGGCAAGCGGCAAATATTACACTACCTTGCAAGGCAGCACCATTCCAAATGGAATGGTCAGCGAAAAATTGTTCACCTTGCTGTACAAGCTGGTAAAAGAAAAAGACGACCCGCCCGCCCAAGCCTTGCTTTACGGGCTTAAAACCAACGCCCTTCGTTCCGAAGAATTTCTATACGACCTCGCCATGCGTATTCGCTTACGCCCCGAGTTAGCGGAGTATCTGAAAAAAACACCCTCCGGCACCATTTCTCACGCCATCTTTAGCGGCGATTGCCCCGTGCCAATGGATGAAGGAGATTGCCGGCCCGAATGGTTTACGTTTGTTCACGGTATTGAAGAGTATTTTGATGAGTTTGGCTACACCTCGTACGATTTCGATTTCTCACATCCCACCCCAAGCGAAGTCCCTTGGATCACCATAGACTTGCTAAAATCGTATCTCAACGGCACAGCGCGCTCGCCCTACCAATGGCAAAACACCTGCGATGAGCAGCGCGAAAAGACCATCAGCGCTATCGAGAAGGACATCAAAAAACTACCGATCAGCTGGTTCGAACGCAGCTTCAACTGGGCAAAACGCTCCTCCGTTGAGCGGGAAGACAGCCTGTCCGCTTTGTTCCTCGCTTTCCCGATCATCCGCCTGCACCTTGCCGAGCTCGGCAGGCGTTTGGTCACCGAGGGTATCCTCAACCAAGTCGAAGATATCTACTGGCTTTTGGAAGAAGAATTGATCGACCTCATCGAAAAAATGGAGGAAAATGAACTCCATCCCAGCTTCCAAAAGATCGTAGACCTTCGCCAAGAAGAATGGATCAGCAGCCTGCGCCTCTCCCCCCCAATGATGTTCCCTGAAATCAAGTGGATGGCGAAAATGGTTCCATGGATCGAGAACGCCAAACACCACGAGAGCAAGGTCATCAAAGGCACAGCCACCAGCGCCGGCAGCTACACTGGTGTGGCGCGGGTTGTCTTTACTCCTGCCGAGTTCCCATTGCTAAAGCAAGGCGAGATCTTGGTGGCGGTGACCACCACCCCCGCATGGACGCCGCTGTTTAACCGTTGCGCCGCCATCGTCACCGATATTGGCGGACCGCTCAGCCATAGCAGCATCATCGCCCGCGAGTATGGCCTGCCGGCGGTCGTAGCCACCGGTAACGCTACCCGCCGCATCCTGAGCGGTATGGTCATCACCGTAGATGGCGATACCGGCCAGATCCACCTTCCCTAACGCTCTCCAAGCGGGGGTAAGCTGGCCGCCTACCCCTCCGCGCACCCTCTTCACACCGTTGTCCGCTCTTCGGGTCATGAGGTTCCGCCAAAGCTTTAGCCATCCTGCCATTTCGCTAGCACTCTACATTCTCAGGTCGTTTTCATCTTCAGACCGACCATGGTTTTCCCCCGTCATACTAGCCAGTTCTCAGCAAGGATCAGAAGAAAAACAGGTATGCACTACCGCCCAACCACAACGGAAAAATCTCCAGATATCACCCCCGTTATGTTAAATATAGTACTTTTAGCCCCCTTGTTGATGTGTGGAATTGGGGTATGCTTAGGGTAACATCCCAACAATTTTAGATACGACCAAACCACATTAGGCTATCTGTGACCTACCACTTATGAAAAAGAGATGAAACCTATGAAAAAAATAACCCTTTTTGTTCTGCTCCTCGGCATCGCGCTTGGCGCCTTTTTGCTCTCAGCCAAAGTTTTGGCGCAAGATATTGTCATCAACTGGTCTGTTGATGTGCAAATGGCACCCGACCAAAAAGCCTTTGCCCGGCGCACCAGCGATGAGCTGGGCAGCGCTATGGCCACCATCAACGTGCAAAGCGATCTGCAAGACGACAAGCTCTCCCTCAGCGGCATCAATAATGGCGACCAGTTGCGCGGCATCCTCTTTGATGATGCCGGCCGATGGATGGACCTATTAGGCGGCGAAGCGGAAATGACCATCGTCATCCCTGCCAGCGAATCGCCCATACTGTTAGACCTGCAAAGCCGCCCCGCTACGGGTTTTGCGTGGA
>CAIRYE010000125.1 GCA_903882765.1 uncultured Anaerolineae bacterium | reverse complement strand
CCGGTTCGAGGTGAATATGATCCGCCACGATGGCGCGATCAGAACTATGTTCATGCACTCCACCCCCCGGGTTGAAAACGGCGTAATGACCGGAAGCATCACCTCGTTTATGGATATTACCGCCGAAAAAGAGATCGAAAACAATTTGCGCCTTAGCCGAGATCAGATGGCATCGGTAAATAGTGAATTGGAAAAAGCGGTTAGGGTGAAGGACGAGTTCCTCTCGAGCGTTACCCACGAACTGCGAACCCCGTTAACCGGCATTCTCGGCCTAAGCGAGGTGTTGTTAGCCGGTAATTTTGGCCCCTTCAACGAAAAACAAACCGCCACCCTGCAAAATATTGTTAGCAGCGGGCGGCACCTGCAAGACCTGATCAACGACATTCTCGACCTATCGCGCATTGAGGCCGGCAAGTTAGAGATCTACCCCGAGTTATGCGTGGTCGATGACCTATGCCGTAGTAGTGTGCGCATGGTTGAAAGCATATCGAATAAAAAGAAACAAACCATTGAGATATCCATAGACCAACCTTCGCTAAAAATATTCGCCGACCTAAAGCGAATGAAGCAAGTGTTAGTTAACCTGTTTAGCAACGCTATCAAATTTACCCCCGATGGCGGTAAGATCGGTGTGCATGTAGAAGTGATGGCGGGCGAAAACAGGGTGAAATTTACCGTGTGGGATTCCGGCATTGGCATTAACCCTGAGGACCAAGAACGAATATTCTTGCCCTTTACCCAATTGGATAGCCGGTTGGGCAGGCAGTTCTCGGGTACCGGCCTTGGCTTAGCCCTGGTAGAAAAATTTATCACCTTGCACAACGGCACGCTTTCGGTGCAAAGTGAAGTTGGCAAGGGAAGCAGTTTTATTTTTACCTTGCCATGGCAGGCCGATGAAGAAAGCCGCTTGCTAGAAGCCGCTTACAACCAAAAAGAAACGCAGGCAAGCACCGGCTTTTTGCGAACAGCTATTTTGGCGGGCAACTTTAGTAAGGTCGATAATAAATTCGCGGTTCAGTTGCGAGCCATTGGGCTGCGGGTTCACCAAGCCACTACTATGCAAGAAGTCTTAAACTATTACGATCGCAAAGCTAGCATGATCGTTTTTACTTTGTACAACGAGCCGCTTGAGGAAAACAAGCTGTGGCTGAATGCCCTGCTTGATGAACCGCACTTCAAAGAGCTGAATGTTGTGGTAATGCACCCCACCCCTGAGACTCTTCGCCAACCCGCTACCGCTGGGGTTGTCCATCTAAGCATTCCGATACAGATCAACGAGCTACGAGCAAAAATGGAAGACATTTTTGGCAATACCATTAATGGCATCGGCGGTATAACCACCGGATCGCAAGCAATTACTCCGAAGGTCAAGGCGGAGAAAAAAACCACCTTGCTGGTCGTAGAAGACAATTTGATCAACCGAGAAATGTTGATCGATTACCTATTAACCAAAGACTTTGAGATCATTGCCGCTACAAACGGCGTGGAAGCCGTTGAAAAAACAGTTCAATACCGCCCTGATCTGATCTTGATGGATATTCAAATGCCTATAATGGATGGAATGGAAGCTACCCGCCAAATTCGCGCCAACAGCGACCCCCAGATCGCGGATATCCCCATTTTGGCGGTTACCGCGCTGGCCATGGTTGGTGACCGTGAGCGGATCTTGGCGGCCGGCTGTAATGATTACGTGAGCAAACCGATCATTCTTCCTGTGTTAGTGGAAAAGATCTACAAGACCATCAAAAACAACATCGCCAACGCAAATTAACTCCGCTGCATCGAGGATTGAAAAAACCTTCCGGTTGGCCAGTTTCTACACACTTATTTTTGTTTTTTGGGGAGAACGAGAGAAAAACAGGAGCCTTTGCCAGGGCTGCTATCCACCGATACACTGCCCTTATG
>CAIRYE010000124.1 GCA_903882765.1 uncultured Anaerolineae bacterium | reverse complement strand
TCATTCCATTCACCAGATCTACGAACAATACGCCAACAGAACCATCCGAAAAAAGCCATCGCCTTTGGTCACTGTTCTGCACACCTACCAAGTCCCATTGGCCATTCTTCGTCATATCGATTTGATCTTGACTCAAAAAGTGCTTGCGCAACCGGCTGACGCCCTTAGATTGGTTCAAGCACTTTGGGAGGACGGAACCCTCGAGAGCCGTACTCTAGCCGCGATGCTGATAGGCAAGACCAATGTTGAACTAGCTACCCTCGAAGCAACTCTTACACATTTCGTGAAGACTTCAAGCGACGAAGAGTTGGTCGATATCTTGCTAACTCTGGGTCTTAGAAAGATCAGGGCAGACTACCCAGACGAATTCCTAACATTGATGTTTGATTGGTGCGCTACTCGGGACGATACCATGACCATCAACGCCTTTAATGCGATGATCTATCATATCAATGATGACAACAACATCAACCTGCCGGAGATCATTGATATCGTTTTGCTCCCCATCCGAACAATGCCTCAATCTTTTCAATTCATCTTGATAGACCTGATCAAAGGATTGTTCGACCATAGCGACGTAGAAACGATCTACTTTATTAAGCAATTGTTTATGGAGCCGATGCACGAGATGATGCCAGTGATCTTCCGGCGAATTCTTCCTTCTCTACCGGAAGAGGTTAAAGGATTTGTAAAAGACGTATTAAGGGAGAAAGCCCCTTTACATAAAAAACTGATATAATAAAAGTTCACTGCGACAGGACCCCATAGCGGTCATCGAAGGATGGCTGCGAGGAGGGAGACCGCATTATCCAGGACGAAAGGAGAAGCATTGTCATGCCATTACTAAAAGAAAAGAAAACACAGGTGATCACTGATTTTCACCGCCATGATACCGACACCGGTTCAGCTGATGTTCAGATCGCGATTATGACCGAGCGCATCAAGCAATTAACTGAGCACCTACGTGTCAACAAACATGATGAATCTTGCAGAAGAGGTTTGCTCATGTTAGTTGGCCAACGCCGACGAACACTGACCTACCTCAGAAAGAAAGATTATCAGCGTTATCTCGCAATAACCGAACGCTTAAGTCTGAGACACAAGTAAACAAATTGGGTGGTTCTTGATCGGCTAAAGTCGATTGATAACCACCCTACTTTATGAATGCCTGGAATCAGGAATTGAAAAATGATAATTACACTTGGTTGTTGTCATCTTTCAGTCCCTGAACAGGCGGAAACAATATGGGTATTCGTACCTACCAAGGAGACAATTAAATATGAAACCAGAAACAAAACGTTACTCAGCACTAGTTGGTAACAAAACTATAACTATTGAAACAGGCAAATTAGCTCACCAAGCTGGTGGAGCTGTAACCATCGCACTCGAAGATTCCATCGTATTTGCCGCTGCCACTATGGGCGGCGCCCGAGATGGTATCGACTTCTTCCCTCTCTCAGTTGAATACGAAGAAAGATTATACGCCGGCGGTAAGATCCCCGGTTCTTTCTTTAGGCGTGAAGGTAGACCATCCACCGATGCTATCCTCACTGCCCGCCTTACCGATCGCCCCTTACGCCCACTTTTTGCTCATGGAATGCGCAATGAAGTGCAAGTAATGATGTTCTCGTTATCCGCTGACGAAAACAACCCACTCGATATTCTTGCCATCAACGCCGCCAGCGCGGCGATCATGATCTCAGATATTCCTTGGGGTGGTCCCGTTGGGGCTGTTCGTGTTGGTCGCGTGAACGGCGAGTTCATCATCAACCCAACTTTTGCCGAGATCGCCGCGTCTGATCTTGATCTTCGCCTTGCCGGCACCAAAGAAGCCATCTTGATGGTGGAATGTGCCGCGACGATGATTCCTGAAGATGTGATGGTACAAGCTCTCGAGCTCGGTCACCGCTCCATTCAACCCCTCATTGAACTTCAATTACAGATGGCCGCCGAAATTGGCAAACCAAAGAAGGAAGCCATCTTTAGTAACGCTACCGATGAATTCAACAAAAAAGTTCTCGACCGCGTATCTGGTCCAATGAATGAATTACTCGATAAACCCCTTTCGAAGGTCGAATTCTACAGTGGTATGGACGCTCTCCTGAAGACCTTAGTAGAAGACATGGCTGTTGTACCCGAAGGTGCTAATACCGCCGATTACCCCACCGCCAAAGAAGTTTCCTCTGCCTTTGCGGAAGCTGAAGGCGCGATCGTGCGCGAACGCATCCTTGGATTGGGAAAACGACCTGATGGCCGTACCCCAACCGAGATTCGCCCCATTTGGGCAGAGATCGAGATCTCTCCCCGAGCCCATGGTTCCGGATTATTCACCCGTGGCGAAACCCAGGTACTTACTCTGGCAACCCTCGGTACACTCGGCGAAGCCCAGGAACTGGATAACCTCAGCCCCATTGATTCCAAACGATACTTACACCATTACAATTTCCCACCCTACTGCACCGGCGAAGTAAAACCCCTTCGTGGACAATCACGCCGAGAAGTTGGTCATGGCGCTTTAGCCGAACGCGCGCTGGAACCTGTCATTCCTGCCGAAAAAGACTTCCCATATACCCTTAGGCTCGTATCTGAAGTATTAGCCTCTAACGGCTCTTCTTCAATGGCTTCTGTTTGTGGCTCTACCCTTGCTTTGATGGATGCTGGCGTGCCGATCTTAGCCCCAGTAGCTGGCGTTGCCATGGGTTTGGTCACCGATAGCACCGGTCGCTACAAGATCCTCACTGACATTCAGGGCACCGAAGATCACCTAGGCGATATGGATTTCAAAGTCGCTGGTACCAAAGATGGCATTACTGCCTTACAGATGGATATCAAGATCAGCGGCCTCAGCACCGAAATGATGAAAGAAGCTCTTGCTCAAGCAAAAGACGCCCGCCTCTTCATCCTCGGGAAGATGCTCGAAGTCATCCCTGAACCAAGGCGTTCCTTAAAAGATCACGCCCCCCGAATTATTACAGTCAAGATTCCTGTTGATAAGATCGGCGCTTTGATCGGCCCAGGCGGCAAGAATATTCGCGCCTTACAGGAAGAGACCAAGGTCAAAATTGACGTACAAGAAGACGGTACTGTATATATTGCCTCGTCTGATGGCGCTAATGCTGAAATTGCACGGCAGCGCGTTGAAGCTCTTGGCGAAACTGTTGAATTGGGTCGGATTTACACCGGAAAGATCGTTCGCATCGCCGAGTTTGGCGCTTTCGTTGAGATCATCCCCGGAACAGATGGACTTGTGCACATCTCACAACTTGCAAGCGAAAGAGTGAACAAGGTTGAAGAGATGTATGACCTCGGCGACGAGATCACTGTTATGGTCACAGGCATCGATCCCGCCGGTAAGATACGCCTTTCTCGCCAGGCTGTTTTAGAGGGCTGGACCCTTGAAGAAGCCCAAGAGAAGGACTCCAAGAAAAGCGGCCCACGCACTGGTGGCGGTGATCGCGGTGGCAACCGCGGCGGTGATCGCGGTGGAAACCGTGGTGGAGATCGCGGCGGCAATCGTAGCGGTGGAAGCGACCGAAATAGCAATTTCCGGAAATAAACCTCCGATCGCTTTGAATAGAACTAGCAACAGGGACGGGTTCATACCCGTCCCTGTTTTTTCAAGTAGAATAAAACAATGCCTTTTTCAAAAATTTCAGCCCAACTCTACAAACTAAAATCACTTTATTACGAATTTCCAAGGCAATTTTGGATCATCGCTTTCGGGGTTTTAATCAGTTCTGCAGGTTCAAGTATGATCTGGCCGTTCCAATTGATCTATGTCAGCAACACTCTCGCGATGCCAATTTCAGCTGTCACAACACTGATCACCATTAGCTCAATTACAGCGCTAAGCGCATCCCCTCTTGGCGGCTTCATCGCGGATCGTTTTGGCCGCCGCAACCTAATGATCTTCGCCCAAGTCTCCCATGGCCTTGCTTACGTATTAATGAGTTTTGCCCATTCCTATGTTGGTTTCCTCATCCCAATGACACTGATTGGTGCGGCAATGCCACTGTATTCGGTTGGGTCAGACGCCATGATGGCGGATATGATCCCGACCGAAAAACGATCTTCGGCCTATTCAGTTTTGCGCATGATCAACAACACCGGCATCGCCATCGGTCCTGCCATCGGTGGAATTATTGTGGCGAGATCCTACCAACTTGGTTTCATTATCGCCGCCATTGGTATGTTTGGTTACGGCATATATCTGACCTTCTTTGTTAAAGAGACCCTCAATACAGGGATCCAAACCGAAAAAACTGAAGGCAGCGAACACCTCATCGCCGGCTACCTAAAAGTCTTCGCTGATAAAAAATACTTAGCGTTTCTCTCTTCGTTTACCATCGGCATCATGGCTCCTATGCTCTTGTGGATGTTGCTAGCCGTTTACACCAATAAGTTTTTCGCCATCAAAGAATCGCAATATAGCCTCATCCCAATGACCAATGCGATAATGTGTGTTTTTATCCAATACCCCATTACGCTTCTGATCCGCAAAATGGAAACGCGTAGAGCGATTACCCTTGGTATGTTCTTTTACGCTATTGGCGTTGGTTCGGTAGCCTTAATGACCAGCTTTTGGGGTTTTTGGCTTAGTATGGTCATCATGACCTTTGGCGAATTG
>CAIRYE010000123.1 GCA_903882765.1 uncultured Anaerolineae bacterium | reverse complement strand
CCCTAAAGCAGATCACCGCTGAAAAAGGGACTGTCGTCGCCGACGGAGTGACGGGCCAAGTGGATCTAAAACTCAATTATCAAACCAACCTCTTCGGTGATTTTCCGCGTGACGTAAAACTCGATCTGGTATTGGAAAACAACCTGTGGAAAATTGTCTGGAACGAAAGCCTGATCTTCCCTGATATGGTTGGCGGAGTGACCCTAAGCCTGGATAATACCTCGCCGTTACGCGGATTCATATTGGATAAGAACCTAACACCCTTGGTGACCCAGACCGAAGTGGTCGCCCTGGGGCTGATTCCAAATCAGGTCAATGAAGATACCGAAGGAGTTTTAATAAGCACCTTAGCGGATCTCACCGGAAAATACCCCGGCATGATCAAAGCTCTTTACGATGACAAGCGCACCACGGATTGGTATATTCCGGTGGGCGAAGCGGCCCTCGAGGATATCAACAAACAATATGGCTTGCTCACTAGCTTGGGCGGGGTCGTGCTATCGCAATACACATCGCGCTTCTACTACGAAAACGGCATCGCGCCCCAATCCCTCGGGTATGTCTCGCAAATATCGCAAGAACAGCTGGTGGAATACACCCGCAAAGGCTATCTGCGATCCGCTGTCATTGGCCAGTTGGGCATTGAAAAATGGGGTGAAGAAACCCTAGCGGGTAAACCAGGTGGTACGCTTTACTTGGTAGAGCCGGACGGACGGATCGTTTCAAGCTTAGGTAAGGTCAATGCCAAGCCTTCCGCCTCCATCGCTTTAACGTTGGATTCCGAACTTCAAAAACAAGCGCAGTTGGCAATTGCTGGTTTCACTGGCTCGGTGGTTGTCATCGAGCGTGATACTGGCCGAGTATTAGCCATGGCTTCATCGCCCAAATATGACCCCAACTTGTTCGACTCGAACAACGCCAATAGCGGCTACGCCCTAGGGAACTTGATGGGTGATCCCGCTACTCCAATGCTGGATCGCTCAGTGCGAGGCCAATACCCGCTTGGTTCGGTATTCAAGGTTATCACCTTTGCCGCCGCCTTGGAGAGCGAAACCTACACACCCGAAACCAAATATTTCTGTGATTATGAGTTTAATGAACTCCCCGATCGAACATTATATGACTGGACCTGGGAACACTTTCAGGACGAGTTGCGTACAGAAGGGGAAGGTTATACCAGGCCTTCCGGCGAGCTGGATCTAACCGGCGCGCTCATGCGCAGCTGTAACCCCTATTTTTGGCACATAGGTTTGGATCTCTACAACCAGGGCCGCGTAAACGCCATCGCGAATATGGCGCGCGGTTTTGGTTTGGGTACCGCCACTGGCATTGGCGTACTGGATGAATCGACCGGCGCTATCAAAGATCCTCCAACCAACTTGGACGCTGTAAACCAAGCTATTGGTCAGGGGGATGTATTGGTAACCCCGCTCCAAGTAGCCAACTTTATGGCAGCCATTGGCAACGGTGGAACCCTGTATCGGCCGCAATTGATCGAAAAGATCGTCGCTGAGAACGGTTCTACCCAACAGGTCTTTAAACCTGAGGTAAACAGTTTGCTGCCGATCAGGCCCGAAACCCTGGCCGCCTTACGTACCGCTATGGAAGCGGTCATCCGTAATCCGCGCGGCACTGCCTATAACCGCTTTACAAATATTAAAGTACCCATTTTTGGCAAAACGGGTACAGCCGAATCAGGCAATGGCAAGCCGCACGCCTGGTTTGCCGGTTATACCAACGCCAACAATCCCGACTTGCCCGATATTGCCATCGCGGTCATTGTAGAAAATGGCGGCGAAGGTTCGCAATATGGCGCGCCGGTCTTTAAGCGCGTCGTGGAATCGTATTTCAATGGCAGGCCCCTTAGCCCTTATTGGTGGGAATCCAACATCGGGATCACCCGAACCCCCACCTCACCTGTTACCGAAACTCCCCAACCGTAATGACCGATCAAGATCTTCCCTCCGGTTTGATCATCAAAGCGCAATCAGGTTTTTTCTTTGTGCTCATCAACGATAGCGAGCACGTTGTTACCTGCCAATTGCGCGGCAGGCTAAAACATGGCCGCCGCGAGGGCGACATTGCCGCCGTTGGGGACCGAGTTTTGCTATCGATCGAAACAGATGGTTCTGGTTCGATCGAGGAAATTTTGGAACGCAAGAACCAGATCGTTCGCTTAGACCCACGGCCGCAAGGTGAATACCGTCAAATTCTGCTGGCAAACGCCGACCAAGCCATTTTCGTTTTCGCTTGCGCGAAGCCAGACCCCCACGTGCGCATGCTGGACCGATTTTTGGTCATCGCTGAAAAGCAGTTAGTTCCATCCATCATCGTATTCAACAAAGCCGATCTGGTGGATGTGGAAACGATGCGGGAAAAGTACAGTTATTACACCGATATTGGCTATAGGATGATCTTTACCTCAACAGTTCTAGGGCTGGGCGTGGAGGAGCTAAAAGAAGCCATGGCGGGCAAGCTATCTGCCCTGGCTGGTCCCTCAGGGGTGGGAAAATCCAGTTTGATGAACGCCATTCAACCTGATCTTGGGGTAAAAGTAGATAACGTAAGCCAATTTACCGATAAAGGCAAACACACCACCAATTTTCGGCAGCTGCATCGCCTGTTGGTAGGCGGCTGGGTGGCGGATGCCCCCGGTTGGAAATCCCTGGCCTTATGGGATACCTATCCCGAAGAGGTAGACGCCTACTTCCCCGAGATAGCCCCCTTGGTGGAAGAATGCAAGTTCAGCGATTGTTCGCATACCCACGAACCTGGCTGCGCGGTGGT
>CAIRYE010000122.1 GCA_903882765.1 uncultured Anaerolineae bacterium | reverse complement strand
GCCCTGCCCCTACGGGAGGCTTCGCCTCGGTGGGGCTTGGGTGTGTGGTGATTTTTTGCTGGATTTGTATTTTGATGGGGAGGAAGGGCTTGTTGGATGGCGCCAACTGGGCAGGTCGTGCCCTGCCCCTACGGGAGGCTTTGGCTTGGTGGGGCTTGGGTGTGTGGTGGGGTTCGGTTTGACTTGTTATTTATGGGTGGAAGGGCTTGTTGGCTGGCGCCAACCGGGCAGGTCGTGCCCTGCCCCTACGGGAGGCTTCGCCTCGGTGGGGATTGGGTGTGCGGCGGGAATCGGTTTGGCTTGCTGTTTATAGGTAGAAGGGCTTGTTGGCTGGCGCCAACTGGGCAGGTCGTGCCCTGCCCCTACGGGAGGCTTTGGCTTGGTGGGGCTTGGGTTTGTGGTGCTAAGGGAAGGGGTTGTTCTTATATTCAATAAAAAGCCCTGAGTTCTTGCGTCAGGGCTTTGGGATTATTTCAATGGCGGGAGGTTATAGGGTGATCGGTTTTGGAACGGCTATGCCGTTTAGGTCGTAGGTCATGGCGCCGGTGATCTTTACGGGGATGATATCGCCAATGGGGTGTTTGCCGTCTACGATGACGAGGCCGTCGATCTCGGGGGCGTCGCGGTAGCTGCGGCCGATGGAGAGGTTTTTGTCGACCCCTTCGATCAGGACATCTAATTGCTTGCCGACAAAGCCTTGGTTGATCTGCAGGGAGATGTTTTGCTGAACTTCCATTAAGCGCTCCCAGCGTTGTTGTTTCACTTCTTTGGGCACATCATCACCCAAAGGTTCGCTGCTGGTGCCGGGCTCGAAGGAGAACTGAAAGGCGCCGACACGGTCGAAGCGCAGGTCTTGAATGAATTTGATCAATTCCTCGAAATCGGAATCGGTTTCGCCGGGGTAACCCACGATGAAGGTGGTGCGGATGGCGAGGTTGGGGATCTTGTTGCGCATTTTCTCAACGGTGCGGTAGACCCAATCCATGTTGGCGGGGCGTTTCATGCGGGTGAGGATGGCAGAGCTGGCGTGTTGGAGCGGGATATCGAGGTAGGGAAGCACTTGTTTGCTGCCGGCCATCAGGTCGATCAACTCGTCGGTGACATAACCCGGGAAGGAGTACATAATGCGGATCCAATCGATGCCGGGGACCTCTTGGTTGAGGCGGGTGAGCAGGGTGGCGAGACCGTTTTTTAGGCCAACGTCGTGGCCGTAATCGGTGGTATCTTGGGCGAGCAGGATCAACTCGCGGGTGCCGATATCGTACAACTCTCGGGCATCGGAGAGGATGGATTCGATGGGGCGGCTGACCAGGGTGCCTTTGATGAGCGGGATGGCGCAGAAAGCGCAGGGCCTGCGGCATCCATCGGCGATCTTGAGGTAGGAGCTGGCGCCGGCAACGCTGGCACGGATAGCGCCTTGTTCATCTGTACCGATGGTGGCGTCGTCGGGCAGGTGGTAGATGGGCTCGGGGTGTTTGCTGGCGCGCAGGCGGTGGATGAGCTGAACGATGTCCATCCAACGACGGGTGCCGATGATGCCATCGATACCTGGAACTTGCTTGGCAACTTCAACGCCGTAGCGTTGGGTTAGGCAGCCGGCGGCGATGAGCAGTTGGTCTTTTTCTTTGCCTTCGGCCAATTCGCGCAGGGTATTGATGGATTCTTCTTTGGCTGGGCCGATAAAGCCGCAGGTATTGACGATGAGGATGCCGGCTTCTTCGGGCGAATCGACGATCTCGTAGCCATCATCCATGAGGAGCTGGGACATAGAATCGGAATCGACGGTGTTCTTGGAACAGCCAAGCGAAACCAGGTGGAATGTTTTTTTTGTTTTCATAAATTTTCCAGGATACGTTAGGGAACCGCGGTTGCGGTTGGGATTTGGGTGCGGGTCGGCCGAAGGGTAACGGTGGGGGTGGGGGTGATGGATGGGGTGGCGGTGATCTCGGTTTTAGCGCCAAAGATCTTGGAAACCGCCTCGCCAAATTGCCCGAGGGTGCCGAGATCTTGTTGGTTGTAGACCAGCTTTACGCTACTGCCTGAGCCGGTAAGGACTTCGATGGAGTCTTTGCCGTGAAACTCCAGGACAGAGCCGGGGATGGTGCGGGTATTCAATTCCACCTTGCCATCTACCGTCACGCGTAATAGGGCCTTTTCGAGAACGATGATGGTAACGTTGACAGGCGAGAGGTTTTCGGTGGTCGGGATGGGGGTTGCTGTGTTTTCGTCCACCGCGATGGCATTTCTGGTTGCCTCACCCGGCGCGCTGGTTACAATAAAATCATTGAGGTCTTGGGCGGTGGGTTGGTTCAAGAGCACTTCTGAGATAGAAGGGTTTTCAGTCGCCTTCGCGCTTGAATTGTTAATTATGGTAGAACCACCCCATAAAGCAAGGACGAGCAAAAAAAACAATACTATCAAGCCAAATAATAGGTCCATACTGAATAATTGGCGCGCCCAAAGAGGCGGCTCGAAGGGTGAGGCGGCGTTTACCGAAGCTTTGGTTGGGGCTGACTGGCTTTGTCGTTTTGCTAATAAGGCTTCGGCGAAGAGGGTGAGCACTTTCTCGCGGTCGAGTTCGAGGAAATCGGTGTAGGTGGAAAGCAGCCCTTTTAGTTGTACGGTTGACCCAAACGCGTCGAAATCGCCGCTTTCGATGAGAGTAATGTTCCGTTTTCGGACATGGCTGTAATGCTCTACTTCGTCGAGCGATAAATTGAGGGCTTTACGGCGTTCGGCAAACAAATGCGCTAATTGCACATAGATCTGGCGGTAATCTTCTTCAATGGGTCCGGTTTGTTGGGTGAGAGAGCCTGGGGCGGCGGCGTTGTTTTCTATTTCTTCAGGGGTTTCAGGGTTGATCTCGGAGATGGCTGGATCTTTTTGAAAGAGATATTCGGCGATGAGGGCTTCATGATCGAGGCCTAAAAATTCGCAATAATGCATAATAAACCCACGTAATTGCGCTTGTGAGTGGAAAATGCTTAGATCGTCGTTTTCGAGGGCGATCAGAACATGCTCACGGACGTGGGTCGCTTTTTTTACCTGAGATAAGGTTATATTCTTTGAAATACGGGTGGTTCGTAAAATTTCGCCGATGGAGGACATAGTTAGATTCTTGCTTAATAAAAAATCACCGATCCACCCAAAGAGTAAGACCGGTGATGAACGTTCGTTGTTAGACCTTACTCTTCAGTGGTCTTGGTTTCCGCATCGGCAGGATTTGATTCGCCTTCGCGATAAACAAACACTCTGACGACAGGAATGAGATCCATGGTGAGGCGGATCTGAGCTTTGTATTCACCGAGATTTCGGATGGGTTGGAGCTCGATCTGTTGTCGTTTGATCTCAACGCCGGTTTTGGCTTTGATGGCATCGGCAATGTCTTGTGAGGTAACGGAACCGTAAAGCTTACCGGTTTCGCCAGCCTTGGAAGCGAAGCCAACCGCAACATTGTTGACCACTTCAGCGACAGCGCCCATTTCTTGGTTGAGGACAGCACGCTTTTTGGTGGCGGCTTCTTTAATTCGTTCTACCTGGCGTAAGGCGCCAACGGTGGCGAGAACAGCATAACCTTGGGGAAGGAGGAAGTTGCGACCATAACCATCGGCAACCTTTTTTACATCACCAGCCCTACCCAATTTGTAAACATCTTTCATCAATAATATTTTCATAACTTTTAAGCCCTTTCGGAGTTGAATTTGAGCGAAGGGTACAACGCTCACGAATATGTATTTTACCAGTAAAAGCAAATTCGTCAATTCACATCTTTTAGCCCAATCGGGTGATGAAAATCATCATCAAATTATCTAATGGACTATTGAACCCTTAAAAAATGGGTATATACTATTATTAATACTTGAAATTGGAGCACTCAATTTGAGGCGTGTTGAGGGGTAGTCTGTTTCACTACTGAGTGAAAAAATCGATAGCGGTGGATCGATCCTTCTTCCAGTGCTGGGTAGACATCATCATGTTAAAGCATTAAAAAAGTAATAATTTAGTT
>CAIRYE010000121.1 GCA_903882765.1 uncultured Anaerolineae bacterium | reverse complement strand
TATGGTATACCCACATGTGGAAGAAGATCTGGCCGCTCTTTCGTCATTTCTGCTGTGATTGTAACTTTTGGATATAGGTGCCCAATTCTCTTTTCAGCCTCTTGTCGAACCCAATTTCCATAATATTCCAGATCCGCGACCAACCCTTCATACCCATTCCATTGGCGGTTAGGTAGTTCCTCTTCAGGGACATTAAGCGGAGCCTGGTTAGCGAACGGCTGCGGCAGTTCAATCAAGGCTTTATTGATTAATACAGGGATTGGATTGAGATCAGAAGCATTGGACTCCAAACCCAACCGAAGAGCTTCTAGCGGAAGGGTTCCGCCACCGGCAAAGGGATCGTGAAAACCAGGCATTTTTTCCAAGTCAAACAATTCCTCAGATTGGGGATGGCCCTGGTTTTGTAGGCAGGTGCGATGCCAACATTTTTTGATTTCGGTCTGGGCTGCCCCGATAACTTTTTGGTTGGTAGTATTTGACCAAAGCACCAGATCCTCGATGATCTTGAACAATCGCAACCGTTCCAGCTCGATCAATACATTTTCGAGCAATGGATCTTCCCCCGGATGTGGAACTACCTTTTCACTGATACCCTGTGCCTGTGCTTTATCCCAGAGGTCTTTTTTCGGTTGCCAATCCTTTAGGCGCTCTTTCAACAGGCGTTCCGCTACCTGTTGGGCTTTTGGATCGGCCAGCAGTTCATCCACATACTCAGAAGGGTCATCCACTGTTTGGGCGAAGATGACCGCCCGTGCGGAAGCCAGCGGCCGACGAGCCCACCAAAGGTGAAGCGTGGAGGGATGTCCATGGCGAATGGATTTCTCACGCACCGAGGCGGTATTGATTGCATCCAAAGGCAAGGCTACTTCGATCAGTTTTTTGTTCAATTTCATGCTAATGTCCATCCTGTTGATTGGCTGAATTTTGGATCTGTATCCCGAAGGTGGTTAGGATCAGTCGGCTTGCTTCGGGACTAAGGTTATTTGTTTCTTCGGTAGTGATGAGCTGGCCGGGGAAAGTTCGCTGGTACCAGGCTGATTTTTCCTGCCATTCGCGCTGGTAGTCCTCTTGGTCTAACAAGCCCAGGTGTTCCCAATAATAAACTTTGCCGTTAAACCTGATGGTAAAATCTGGCAGCCGATTGCTTCCATCAGGCGCAAAAAGCCTTTCTTCGTAGGTATATGGGATGCCTGCCTGGTAGAGCATATTGGCGATGATCACCTCGTTCTTGGAGCGTACCAGCTCGCCGGCAAGGGTTTGGTGCACTTTGGCGCGGTTGAAGGCATCGGTATTGAGATAGTCGCCGATGGCAAAATGAAATTGCTCGGAATCCTTAAAGCCCCTCAACAATGCGGTGAAATCATCAAAAACTGCGAATTGGTGCTCCCGGCGCTGTTGGATATCCTTTTCGATGCCATCAAGTAGGTTTTGGGGCAATTCGGATAGAACGATATTTGCCAGCAAAATCTTGCCAGGCGACGAAGCAGCGATGATCTGTCCATTTAGGAAGGCATGATAAACATCGCGGGTGATGTTTTTTGGGTGCAACAACAATTTGTTGGCAATGATGGCAATGGAACCGATGCCTGAAGCGTTTTGGTATTGCTCGATCTCAGGGGCAGCCATACCTTTTTTGATAGAGTAAGCATCCAATCTACCGATGGTTTTGCAGGTGTACTCCATTGCTTGGCTACGGAGCAGGTAGTGATAGGCAGCCTGATTGGCATCCGGCTCGCCAAAATATTCCACCCGGCGATAGCCAACTTTTCCGTCGCGAAATTCGTTGAAGGCCTTGGTAATGGATTCCAGCGAAGGGAAATTACGCTCAATATACCATTTACGCCTGACCTCGGCATTTTTATCGGAGTAGAACAGGACCGCCCAGGAGGGTTGCCCATCCCGCCCGGCTCGGCCGATCTGTTGGTAATACTGCTCAACCGATTCTGGCAGCAGGTAATGCACCACCCCGCGAATATCGGGAATGTCGATGCCCATGCCAAAAGCGTTGGTGGCAAAAACCAGATCCAGGTCGCCATTCCGAAAATCCCGGATGACCTGAGATCTTTCCGGACTATCTAAACGGCTATTAAAACAAGCCGAGCGAAAACCGCGTTCTTTGGCGATACGGTCCAAGTCTTGGGTACTGCGCTTGCCGGCGATGCGGTCCAGGTAAACCAACACCTTTTCATCGCGATGCGCCTCTAAAAGTTGCCAAAACAGCTCATCCTTGGTATTTTCATCCGGCACTTTGACGATGTTCAGGTCGATGGTTGTGCGCAGAAGGACGTCGCTTTGGATAATGTTTTGGGTGGAGATGTTGAAATCCTGGCAGACCTGGTAGGTATCGTCCTTGTTGAGCGTGGCGGTAAGGCAGAGGAATTGCGGCAGGGGCTGGTTTGCAAAGATCTCCGAGATGGTAAAAGGGATCTCCTTATAGAAAGGGCGAAAATCCACCCCCCATTGGGAGATACAGTGGACTTCATCGATAACCACCAGCTTGATCTTGTGGCGGATAGAAGTTAGAACGTATTCGAGCAAGCCATCCGTGGCCAGGCGTTCTGGCGATGCGAAGATAAAATCCGGGGTGACCGTTTGGTGATACAACGAGAATAGTTCC
>CAIRYE010000120.1 GCA_903882765.1 uncultured Anaerolineae bacterium | reverse complement strand
TTTTCGATCTCTTTTTCGGCGGTAATATCCATAAACGAGGTGATGCTTCCGGTCATTACGCCGTTTTCAACCCGGGGGGTGGAGTGCATGAACATAGTTCTGATCGCGCCATCGTGGCGGATCATATTCACCTCGAACCGGCTGGGCTGGTGGGTGGTCATGCGCTTGGCGTGTTCAGCCTTCACGATCTCTAAACTTTCGGGAGCAAAACATTTAACGAAGGGTTCCTTTTGGGCTTCTTCTAATTCAACTCCCAAAAAGGAACACATGGTGGGGTTGAGGTATTCCACCATCCCTTTGGTATCGATCACGCTCAACCCGATCGAAACCGAGTTCATCACCGCCCGCGCGAAGTCACGTTCTTTTCGAATTTCTTCTTCCGCCTTGGTCCGCTCGGTAAGATCTCGGCAAACATATTGGATCATGATCGGAACTTGGTACTGGTCTGAAATGAGCGAGTAGCTAACCTCTAACCGAATTTGAGCGCCATTTTTGCAAATGTATGTGCGCACGTTAGGTGGAACTTTTTTAGAGGCAGTGAGTTGTTTAACGAACGATTGAAAACCATCGAGGTTGTTTACTTCTAATATTAGATCCTGTACTTGGATCTTTTTCAGCTCTTCAAGGGTGTATCCCAACAAATTCAAGGCGCTGCGGTTAGCATCGATCAACTCGCCAGTATCGTACGACCGCAAGAAAATACTATCGATACTGTTATCAAATAAGCTTTGGAATTTCTCGCTATTTTGGATAACTTCATTCTGAGCCTTTTTTAGGTTGGTGATATCCAACATGGTGCTGTAACTATGAACGAACTGGTCACTTTCGTCGGATTCCGCCTTGGCGTTGATCATCACTTGGTGAATGGTGCCGTCTTTACTCACCACCTCAAATTCGAGGTCTCGCGCGCTTTTCGTATATAGGAACTTCGAAAATTCGCTATCGAAAAAAGCTTGGCTTGTTTCAGTAAGCAGCTGCCTAAAGTTCATCTTTAGCATTTCTTCTTCGGTGTACCCAAGCCATTCCATCTCAGTGCGGTTCACGCGCAGGAAGTTGCCTTTGTTATCCAGGGAATGATAGCCGACGGGAGCGTTATCATACAGGTCTTGTAATTCCGCGGTACGCTCAATAATGCGCAGCTCCAGCGATCGGTTCAATTCTTCCATCTGAAGTTCGACCATCTTTTGCTCGGTAATATCCGCGATTACGCCGGCGGTGTAATAGGTGTTGGTAATTTCAGAATAGATCGGGAAAGAACGATCCCAAACCCAAACAATTCTGCCATCCGGCCGCAGCACGCGGAAGTTGATATTGGAAGTTTTTCCCTGCACCTGAGAGGCAACCGCCTTTTGCACAGTCAGCTGGTCATCCGGGTGGATGAGCTTCGTGAAATCTGCCAAACCTCTGAATTCTTCAACAGGCTTACCAAAGATATGCCCAATAGCTGGGCTGATATACAGCAATTCATTGGTGGTGGCAGCCATCCAAAAACCTTCTTCAATGTTTTCGGTGAGCATTTTAAATTGGTTTTCAGATTGTTTCAGCTGCCGCAGCGATTCTACCTCAGTGGATACATCCCAAATGGATCCAACCACCCGCCGTATCATGCCATCGGGGTCGGTAATAGGCCTGCCGATCTCGTTCACCCAATGCAC
>CAIRYE010000119.1 GCA_903882765.1 uncultured Anaerolineae bacterium | reverse complement strand
GCGCTTAAAACCGAGGACACGGTGCCCAAAACCAACATAGAATGATGCCCGAAGCGATCTCCCATCCAGCCCATCCCAAGATTAGCGATGGTTTGGGTGATAGTAAGGGTTGCGGTTAGGTATCCCGCGGTGATATTTCCCATATTGAATTTTTTGAGGGCATAAAGAATGTAGAAAGAGAAGCCCATTGTGGCAAATTGAAATAGGATTCGAAAGGCTAAAAACCAACGAAAGTTATGGTCGCGCTTGAGTATGTTTTTAGCGACCGTCCAAAATGGCAAGTCGTTATGATGGTCTAAGGCTAAAGGAACTTTTGTTTCACGGGTATAGGAAAGAAAAAGGTACGAGATGACCATTCCAACAAAGGTAAAAGAGAAGGTCGAAATGAAGTTGACCGGCTCATCCCATTTATCTAATAAGTAACCAGCTGCGACAGCGGAGCCGCTCATAAGAATATTAGCTATGGCCGCCTGCGCGCCGAAAAAAGTTCCATGATTTTCATGGGGGATGATCTTAGCGATCAGACTTTGCCAGGGGTTTGCAGTGATACCGGCACCGATCCCTTGCCAAACTAACATAATGAAGGCAATTGGAAGAGCGATGGCAGCGCCGAACTTGAACAGGATCCAAGCCGAAATTGCCAAACCAAGAAATGGAAGTCTCTCGTGGATGGTCATTGCCAGAACAGCCGGTTTGAATCGTTCCATTTTAGAAACCCATCCAGCCGCGAATAATTGCGGAATTTGCCAGCCAACGTTATGAATGGCGGGGATCAGCCCAATTAACAACGCCGAGGTGGTCATTTTGGTGAAGAAAAGGGGGATGATCGTGCCAAACGAACCAAAGCCCATTCCGATGCCAAAAAAGGCGGCATCCATGAGGCTGACAGAAATATTAAACTTCAAATGATCATGTCGTTCATTTTGCATAAGTACTATTGATTGTACCAACGATACCGAAAATACTTTATCAACAGAGAACCGGGACTTCTTAAAACTCTTGACAGAATAGAATATGTGCATAGAATAGGGATACGAACGAACGTTCGTTAGGAGAAATGTGACCGAATTACGTAGCCAATCAGACAATACACCCGCAAAGATCCTCGAAGCTGCCTACAGCCTTTTTTCTACGCAGGGTTATGCCGGCACCTCGATGCGGCAGATCGCCAAGCAATCCGGTTTTGCTTTGGGTAGTATCTATAACCACTTCGCCTCTAAAGAAGATATTTTTGTTGCCATCATCCATGAGAGACATCCTTTGGTTCAACTGTTCCCGTGGTTCGCGAAAATTGAGGCAACTACTATGGATGAGTTCGCACGTATTGGCGCAAGTGGGATGGTGAAAGAACTAGAGACCAACCCCGAATTTCTCAATTTACTACTCATCGAGATGATCGAGTTCAAAGGGAAGCATGCGGGGTCCTTGCTAAGCAAGGTTCAACCTGACATCGTGGCTTTAAGCGCAAAATTCAACAATTTTGGCAAGCAAATCAAACCCATTTCACCTGTTTTACTGATAAGGGTGTTTGTTGGAACCCTAATATCTTACTTTTTTACGGAAATGTTGTTGAGTGATTACATCAATCCGGAAATCAAATCAAATTCGCTTGATACATTCATTGATGTATTTTTGAACGGTATCAAGAATGATTCCAATTTTAGGTATACGGAGGGCAAATGAATTCAAGGCTTTTTGCGATAATTCGAAAAGAGTTCATCCAGATATTTCGCGATAAACGAACACTGATCATGATTCTGATCATCCCAATTGTGCAGTTGTTTGTTATGGGGTATTCAGCGAATAGTGATGTGCGAAATGTCGCTTTGGTTGTTTATGACCAAAGTTATTCCACGCAATCTCGTGAGCTTTTGGACGCTTTTCGGGCCGCTGATTATTTTTCGATCAACGGTGCGGTAGGCTCAGAAGCGGAATTGCGTAGCTGGATCGATAAGGGGCAAGCAAAGGCCGGCCTTATCATTCCGCCAGATTATTCTCAACGAGTAGCTTCAGGAAACGCGCAGGTTTCTTTTATCCTGGATGGATCCGATCCGACAATAGCGGCAACGTCGTTATCCGCGGCCCAATTTATTGGGCAAAGTTACTCCACAAAAGTACTTACCGAAAAATTTAATCGGGCAGGTAATGGGGGGCAATTTCAACAACCTGTTGAGATACGTTCAACGGTTTGGTACAACCCCGATATGATCTCGGCGTACTTTATGGTTCCGGGTGTTATTGGCATGATCTTATTCGCGATCACCGCCATACTTACGGCAACTGCTGTTGTACGCGAACGGGAGCGAGGAACGATCGAGCAGTTGATCGTAACGCCAATTCGTTCTTGGGAATTGGTGGTTGGAAAGATCCTTCCTTACACCATTTTGGCGATGTTCGATACACTCGAGGTCTTGCTGATAGGTCACTATTGGTTCGATGTTCCTATTCGCTCGCCAATGATCTTGATCATGGCGGTTTCCGCGCTGTTCTTACTTTCGGGTTTGGGCATCGGGTTATTCGCTTCTACAATGGCGAATACTCAGCAAGAGGCAATGCTTTCAGTTTGGATGATCTTGCTACCAAGTCTGTTCATTTCAGGCTTCTTCTTCCCGTTGGACGCGATGCCAGATTTTCTGAAAATCATTTCGTACGCGATCCCGTTACGGTATTACTTGGTCATCATTAGGGTATTGCTACTAAAGGGTGTTGGCTTAGAAATGATCGTGAACGATGTGATCGCCTTAGCCGTATTCGGCGTGGTGATTATGACCGCCGCGGCAATGAGATTCAAAAAACGTTTGGACTAAATTTTTAACTTATCTATTAGGAGTAAACACTATGAAAAATCAAATCCCGCTTCCAGTTAAAGCCATTGTGGGTGTATTACTGCTCATCATTATCAGCTATTCCGTTTTCTTTTTTATTCAATCAACCGCGGTGACCGCTATTACCGCATCCGGCAGTGTAGAAGCTGTTGAAGTTTCGATCTCTCCTGAGGTCAATGGAAAAGTAGTTGAAGTTTCTAGAGACCTTGGGCAAACAGTTGCCGCTGGCGATAAACTATTTGGTTTAGACGGCGCTGTTATGTTAGCTCAGCAAAAATTGGCAAAATCAAATCTTGAATCTGTTATGGCTGGTGAAGAGACCGCAAAACAGGCTGTCGCGCTGGCACAATTGCAATATGATACTGCCGCTGATACCGCCAATTCCGACGATATAAAACTACGTACCGAAAACTGGTCCGGATCGAACCCATCAGAATTTGACCAACCTGGTTGGTATTTTTCATTGGATGAAGAATTCAAAGTGTTGCTCGATTCAGAAGCAAGCGCTAAAACAGATGTTGAAACCGCCAAAACGAATTTGACTTCCGTGGAAGAGCGATCTGCTGGGCAAGAATTTTTATCCGCTGAAAACCGATTAGCCGCCGCGAGGGTTGGATATGTGATCGCTCAGGATGTTGTGGACCAAGTTGGCGATGCCAGTGATGGCACAGAAATGAATACTGAAGCAGATTCTAACTTTGAAGACGCTAAAACTGAATTGGCTGACGCTCAAAAAGAATATGCTGATGCGTTGAGCACCGAAGGCGCTCAAGATATTTTGGACGCGAGAGCAAAATACCAGGTTGCCCAAACTCGGGTCGACGCTATACAGGCGAAGATCTTGACCTATAAAACAGGTGATCGCTCAACTAAGTTTAAGCTGGCAGAAGTGACTCTTGCTCAGGCAACCTCCCAGCACAACCAAGCAGCTCTTGCTGTACAGGTTGCGGCGGCAAACCTTGAGTTGATCGACGCTCAGGTGGCGAAACTGGTAGTGAACTCGCCCATAAATGGTGTTGTGCAGATGCGCAACGTTGAAGTTGGCGAAGTTGTGAACCCCGGAACGATCGTCTTCAATATTATTGATCTTTCACAGCTCTCCCTCACAGTATTTATCGCTGAAGATCGCTATGGCGAGATCTCCCTTGGTCAACGAGTGGAAGTTACCGCTGACTCCTTTGATGGACAAATTTTCGAGGGAACGGTCGTTCAGATCTCTGATAAGGCTGAATTTACCCCAAGAAATGTACAAACGAGTGATGGACGGAAAACTACTGTGTTCGCCATCAAGATCCAGATCTCTGACCCAGAAGGCAAATTAAAACCCGGTATGCCTGCTGATGTGAAGTTCATAGTTGAATAGAGTCTCGAAGCGAGGCATT
>CAIRYE010000118.1 GCA_903882765.1 uncultured Anaerolineae bacterium | reverse complement strand
TTTTTCGTCATTGGCTTTGAAGACGCTGTTGGAGCGGTTTTGGTCGTGGTTGGTGAGGAAGATGGCGTAATCGCCATCGGGTTTGTCGTTGAGGGCGAAGGTGTAGCCGCTGAAGAGGCTGGATTTTGCGCCGCCGGCAACGCTGTTGATGATGGCGTTGGCCAGCTCGAAGTTGAAGATCTGTTTGAGCTGGTTGGAGTAGGACTTGGCAAGCAGGCCGCCGCCGCCGGCTACCTCGCCCACTACGTAGGCTTCGGGGGCGGTGGTATCGATGAAGCTGTTGTAGGCTTTGAACCAGGTGTGGGTTTCGGCGGTGTTCTCTAAGACCGGACCTTTTTCGATGAGGTGTTTGGCGGCATCGATGCGGAAGCCATCTACCCCGATGTCGTTGAGCCAATAGGCGCTCATTTTTTGGGCTTCAGCGGTGACGGCGGGGTTGTTGTAGTTGAGGTCGGGCATGCCTTCCCAAAAATAGGCGTAGTAGTAGCCGTTGGGGGTTTGGGTCCATTTGTTGCCTTGGCTGGTATCAGACCACACGTACCAATCGCGGTAGGGCGAGGTTGGGCTGGAGGCGGCATCTACGAACCAGGGGTGTTGGGAGGAGGTGTGGTTGATGACGAGGTCGATGATGATTCGGATATCGCGGGAGTGGGCTTGGGTGAGCAGGTTTTTGAAATCATCCATGGTGCCGTATTGCGGGTTGACGGTGTAGTAATCGAGCACGTCGTAGCCGTGGTAGCTGGGGGAGGGGTGGATGGGCATGAGCCAGATGGCGGTGACCCCAAGGGATCGCAGGTAGTCGAGCTTTTGGGTGATGCCGTTGAAATCGCCGATGCCGTCGGCGTTGGTGTCGTTGAAGGAGCGGACGAAGATCTCGTAGAAGACGGCCTGGCGCCACCAGGGTAGGTTGGCGGGGGTTGCGGTTTGGGTGGGCAAGGTGACCGCGGGGGAGGCGCAGGCGGTGAGCAGCGTGAGGAGCAGTAGGAGGGAGAGGATTTTTTTCATGGGTTATAAAAAAAGGGCGGCTGGTGAGCCGCCCTTCGTTGTGGTTTAGCCTTTCACGGCGCCGGAGGTGAGGCCGCCGGTGATGTATTTTTGTAGGGCGATGTAGATGACCGCGACCGGGAGGGCGACGATGACTGACATGGCGGCAAAGCGGTTCCAGGGGATGCTATTGGCGTATTGGCCGGTCATGTTGTAGAGGGTCATGGAGAGGGTGTAGTTCTCGGGCTTGGTGAGGAAGAGCCAGGACATGGCGAACTCTTGCCAGTGGCCGATGAAGCCGAGGAAGAAGGTTACGGCTAATTGGGGGATGGCAAGGGGTAGGACGATCATGAAGAAGATCTGGTTGGGGTCGGCGCCATCGATGGAGGCGGCTTCTTCCAGTTCGTGGGGGATGGTATCGAGATAGCCTTTGAGGTTCCATACCGCGAAGGGCAGGGCGCCTGAAATCATAGCGATGCCAACGCCGAGCAGGGAATCTCGCAGGTTGAAGAGCAGTGTGCCGGTGACGCCCGGGGCGCAGAGGAAGAAGGGATTGATGGCGATGGCTCCACCGCCGCAATTCATTAGCCTAAAACTGTTCATCAAGAGGTAAAGGGGGGTAGCAAGACCTACCGCCGGCATGAGCAGTGGTACGAACACCAACACCATGAGGACTTGGCGTAATTTGAAATTGAAGCGGGAGAAGGCGTAGGCCGCGGTGACCGCTACAAGCAAGGCGATGAGACCGACGCCCATTGATAAGAGAATACTGTTTTTGAGCAGTTCGATGAAGGTAACTGGATTGGCGGTTGGCCGATCGAGCACTTGGGCGTAGGCCGTTAGGGAGAGCTCGGTTGGAATGAGCTGCAGGGTGGAGGGGCGCTCGCTTTTTGAGCTGAAGGAGAGGGTGATGATGTAGAGGATGGGGAACATCACCTCGAAGCCGATGACCAGGGAGAGCAGTTGGAGGCCAAGCTGCTTGTAGAGGGGCAGGCTGCGGCCGCTGAGAGCGCCGTTGGTGTTCATGGTTAAAAAGCGGAGCAGGAAGTTTTTCTTAGTGGGTTCTGAAGAGTTGGCCATTTTAGATCTCCGTATAGCTTTCGGTTGCGCGGGTGATGCGGTTGGTGATGAGGAAGACGACCGTACCGACGAAGAAGATGATGACAGAGAAGGCGGCGGCGGCACCGAACAGGCGCAGGTTACGCACTAGGTCGTAGGCAAAAGTGACCAGGATCTCGGTAGAGCGGGCGGGACCACCTCCGGACATAAAGAAGACGAAGGCGAAGAGGTTAAAGGAAAGAGTGAAGCCATAGACCGCGGCGGGAATCATTGCCGGGCGGAGGAGGGGTACTGTGATGGTCCAGAATTTTTGCGAGCCGGAGGCACCGTCGATATCGGCGGCCTCGTAGAGGTCTTTGGGGATGCTTTGCAGGGCGCCGGTGGCGACGACTGTCATGAAGGGCCAGCCCAGCCAGAAGTTGGCGATCATCATGGCGTAGTAGGCTTTGGTGAGCGGACCGCCTGGAAGGAGCCAGGGGATGGGGGGAGCGTACTCGGTGAGCCAGCGGATGTGAACGACCTCGGTACCGCCAAACAATTGCGCGATGGTGGTGAGGAATTGGTTCATGGCGCCGTATTGGTCATCAAAGATGTTGCGCCAGACGGTGGCTACGACGAGGGGGGGTACCACTACCGGCAGAATGTACATAGCGCGGTAGAGCTTTTTGAACCAGAGGCCTTCGGAGTTGAGCAGGACGGCGATGACGACGCCGGCGGGCACGTGCAGCATTACGTTGGTAATGGCCCACCAGAAGTTGTAGATGAGGATGCGGAAAAACTCGAAATTTTGAACCGGTAAGCCGGCGGTAAAAATGTCGATGTAATTTTTGAGGCCAATGAAATTAAGGACGGGGGAGTTTAGCCCGAGGCGCAGGTCTTTGGTTTGGAAATCGGTAAAGGAGACGATGAGCTGGTACACGAGGGGGTAAAACGTGATGACGCCCATGACCAGAAAGGCGGGTAATAAATATAAATAAGGTAAAAGTGCTTTGGAAATTCTTGGTTTTGGAGGTTCTATCTTCGTTATGAGGGTTGTCATCGGGCCACTCCTATAGAACTGGATTTAACTTCAAGTATCCTACAATTATATGCAATAAATCGCTTTTAATACAATAAGAGCGAACAGAATTTCCTGTTCGCTCTTAGATTTGCTTTACAAAAGGTTACTTGTTGGCGCCGGCGACAGCATCGGTAACGAATTGGGCAGGAGTAACGCCTTTTTCGTAGATGGCATCGGGACCACAGAAGTTGGACCAGTATTTGCCGAGTTCAGGAACCTGGGGACGAATGGTGGCGCCGACATTGAAGGCATCGACCAAACCCTGGATGAGGGGATCGCTGATCTTGACATCGGTGCGTACCGGTACGTGGCCAGCTTCGGTCATCATAACAGTCTGGGACTTGGCGTTGGAGAGGTAAAGAGCAACCTCGACCGCGGCAGCCTGATTAGCGCTGTTGGGGTTGACATAGAAACCATCAACACCGAGCATGGGCTTGGCGGGGCCAGCGGGGCCGGCGGGTAATGGAGCAACGCCGAGGTTATCGCCGAGGACCTTCTTGTAGTCGGCCATAGCCCAGTTACCATTGAAAATGGCAGCGATCTTGCCTTCGGTGAAGGGAGCTAAACCATCGCTATCGTTCATAGCCCAACCAGCGGTCTTCTGGAGCTGGTAAGCAGTGTTGAGGAAGGTGAAGGCATCTACAACACCGGTGCCCTGGTCAGCAACAACTTTCCAGGAATCATCGAAGATGTTACCGCCGAAAGCGGAATAGAAACCATAGGCATGGTAGCAGCCGTAGTTGACGGATACTGGGGTGCCGGCTTCCATGGCAGCGAGTAATTCATCGGTGGTCTTGGGGGCTTCGGGAAGCATGGATTTGTTGTACCACATGGTTACAGCCTTGAGGGATTCGGGAACGCCATAGACTTTGCCATCGAGGGACATACCATCGATACCGAGCTGATTTACGCCATCGAATTTACCCTTGGTAAGTTCGGTGATGTCGGCGATAAGGCCGGCGCGGGCATCGTCACCAAGGGAGTCATTGGGGGCGACGAAGAAATCTGGGCCGCCGCCAGCGGCGACATCGGTGCGATACTTGTTGTAAATATCAGCAAATGGGATCTGGAGTACGTTGATCTTGTACTGGGGCATATCGGTTGCGGCGGCTTCGAGGACTTTGGCGAGGGCCAATTCTTCAGCGGAACCGGTGCCGTAAGCATGCCAGAAGGTAACTTCGACCTTTTCGGCGGGGGCAGCGGGTGCGCAAGCGGCAAGCAGCATGCTCGCGAGCAACATGAAACTGAACAGCATTGTAATATTCTTTTTCATTCTATTCTTCTCCTATAAAATGGTTCCCGAAATTTATTTTTCAGGTACTTTATTTTACCCCTAAAAGTCGAATAAACAACTTAATGATAGATATATTTACAGAATATTAACAATATTAACCTAATGGAGGGTGAACTAAAATGTGGTTAACCTTCGGTGAGGGTTGGTGGGTGGTGAAAATGTTTGTAAGGCTGTTAGCACCTTTTCGGTGGGAATAATGAGTGAAGTGACGAGCAAAGATTGCATTTTCTGAAGAGCTTGGTATATAATTATGTCACTACATTCTTAAGACTTGGAGGATATTATGGCTAGTGTAACGTACGAACATGTAACAAAAGAGTTTGGATCTGTGAAGGCTGTTGATGATCTGAATATGGCGATCGAGGACAAAGAGTTCTTGGTTTTCGTTGGCCCATCGGGCTGCGGAAAGACCACCGCTCTGCGTTTGTTAGCCGGTTTGGAAGAGATCAGCAGTGGTAAGATCATGATCGGTGACCGGGTGGTGAATGATGTTGCCCCCAAAGATCGCGATATCGCGATGGTGTTCCAATCGTATGCCTTGTATCCTCATCTTTCTGTTTACGAGAATATGGCTTTTAGCCTTAAGCTTCGCAAGACACCTAAGGAAGAGATCAAGAAGCGAGTGGGCGAAGCCGCTGAGATCCTTGGGATCACCGAGTATTTGGAACGCAAGCCCCGTCAGCTTTCTGGCGGCCAGCGCCAGCGTGTGGCGGTGGGTAGGGCGATCGTTCGTCATCCTAAGGTGTTTTTGTTTGATGAGCCGCTTTCGAACTTGGACGCGAAATTGAGAGTTCAGACCCGCTCTGAGATCAGCAAGCTGCACCAGAAATTGCAGACCACCTTCATTTATGTTACACACGATCAGACCGAAGCCATGACCATGGCCTCGCGCATCGCGGTGACCAATAAGGGACGTTTGCAGCAGTTGGATACTCCGCAGGGGATGTATGATAAGCCCGCCAATATGTTTGTGGCTGGGTTTATTGGCTCGCCGGCG
>CAIRYE010000117.1 GCA_903882765.1 uncultured Anaerolineae bacterium | reverse complement strand
TTTGTACAAGGCGGCATCAGCTTTTTGAATGAGCTCTTCGGGTTTGTTGGCGTGCCGTGGGTAGAAGGATACCCCCAGCGAAATGGTAATGGATTTGAGCTCTTGGCCTTTGTATATCACTTTGGATTCAGCGGCGAGCTGACGCAATGTTTCGGCGCGCTCGATGGTGGCTTGCTCGGTGGTTTCGGGCATTAGCAGCAAGAACTCTTCGCCGCCAACACGGCAAGGGATATCGCCTTTGCGGATATTGGATTGGAAGGTATCGGCTAAGGATTTAAGGATCAGATCGCCGGCTTCGTGACCAAACTCATCGTTATAACTCTTAAAATGGTCCACATCCAATAGGATGACGCCAATGGTTCGTTTATTGCGCTTGGCCTGGTGAATCTCGCGGTTGAGACTTTCGTCTAAAAAGCGGCGGTTGTACAGACCGGTAAGCGGGTCGCGCATGGATTGTTGGTGGAGTGTATCGCGAAGGTTTAGGTTCGCCAGTGATAATTGCAGGTTGTCCACCACCATTCTGATCAGCTCAAGGGTGCCTTCCTGATAAAAATTGCCATCAGCGCGTTGCAGGTGGATGAGGCAGAGCAGGTCATTTTCGCCATACAGAGGGATATCCAAATAATCACCCTTGAAGGTCGGCCAGATGTGTTTGCAACGGAACGTTGGCGAGGCAATACTCCAATCAACATTTCTGCCTTTGCGTAAAGACCAACACTCTTCGGGTAAGAAGGAATCTTTGCTATCGGTAAATGCCCCCCACGAGTATTGGTTCACCAGCTGGTCGCTGGAGGGGTCAGGCAGGTAAAGGATCCCGCTGGTATCTGCTAGCAATTGCGGTAAGTAAAGACCTAACACCGGGAAGGCTTCATTGAGATCATGACATAGCTGAAGCGAGTCATCCATCTGTCGGATCAGGTCCGCTTCACGGTTGCGTTTTTCTAATTCCACCACCCAAGTGCCCAGCTGTTGGTTCGCGTCGCGCAAGGCTTCCTTGTTCTTTTTATCTTCGGTAATATCTTCAAACGAAGCTAAAATGCCGATGGCCTCGCCTAAATAGTTTCGTAAGGGTAATTTGTTGGTACGCACCCAACCAATGGTTCCGTCTAAATGGGTTTCGCGTTCTTCGTAGCCTAATTTTGGCGTGTTTGATTTTATTACTTGTTGGTCATCGGCCACATAAAGCTCAGCAAACTGATTGGAAGGCATGTCAAAATCGGTTTTACCAATGATCTCATCGGGGGTAGCTAAACCGCAGTCATCGGCATAGCGTTGGTTGCAGCCTAAGTAAACGGAATTAATATCCTTCCAAAAAACACGTTGAGGGATGTTATCTAAAATTGAGCGCAGCATTGTTTGCGAGTCTTTTAGAGCAATATCCTGTTTGATCTTTTCGGTGATATCGCGGCCAACCAAGTACCATACATTGCCGCGTCGGTGGGCTAACCACTCGATCGAGCGATATCCGCCATTGGAATGGCGCAACCGCACCGTTCCCTCAAAGGAATCGACCTCGCTTTTGGAAACTGCCGAGATCATTTCAATCGCCTTCAGCCTATCCAACGGGTGGAAGATACTGCCAGTTTCGAGTTCATTAATTCTTTCCTGGCTAAACCCGAGCATGGTCATCCAACTTTGGTTGATGCGTTTTGAGCCGTTTTCGAGGTTGAAGATCGCCATGAGGTCCGGGCTTAGGCTAAAGAAGTTATCTAACTCGGTAGTGGCTGCGTCTTTAAGGAATTCCGCTTGCTTGCGTGAGGAGATATCGGTAATTTGGTTGTCTAAGCGGCGTATAATGCCATCTTCATCTATTACGGCGGTGCTATTTAAACTGATCCAGGCAAATGTGCCATCTTTTTTCTTAGCGTGGATCTCAAAATCGCTGATAAAACCATTTGCCTGTACCTGTTCCAAAACTTGTTGTCGTTGGGCAGGGTTGATAAAAATATCTACCCCAATATCTTCCACGGTGTTCATCAAATCTTGGGGCGAATCATACCCGAGCATGACGGCCATGGAGTTGTTTGCGGAGAGGAATTTGCCTTCGGGGGTGGTTTGTGAGATGCCCTCAATAGATCGCTCAAACAGGGTGCGGTAATTCTCTTCACTTTTGGCAAGCGCTACTTCGATTTTTTTCAGAGTGGAAATATCATGGACGATGGAGAGCAAGTAGGTTTGTCCATTCATGATCACCGGCCCGCTGTATACCTCCACTGGAACCGTTTCGCCGTTGGCTAATTTGTGCAAAAAATTGAAGAAGTGTTTGTCGGTGCTTTTTGCCAATTCCATTTCGGCTTTCACATCTTGGACAGGCATGGTGTTGATCTGGGCAATATTCATCGCTAAGAGCTGTTCTCTGGTATAGCCGTAGAACTTCTCCGCCGCTGGGTTGGCATCGATGATGACGCCACTTTGCGGTTCTATCACCAACATCACGGTGTGTTGGTTCGAGAACAAACTGGCGTATTTTTGTTGGCTCTCTTCCAGCTCGGCGGTGCGCTGAGCTACCAACTTTTCCAGGTTATCGCGATACTCTGTTAGTTCCGTTTCAAGCATCTTTACTTTTTGAAGATCAGTGAACATCGCCACGGATCCGGTGTAGGTGCCTTTGTTATCATAACTTGGCGCAACCGAAGCCAGCATAGAGACGGTGCTGCCATCCGCTCGCAGGTAGCGGCGTTCGTATAAATTCTGTTTACCTTTGGTATTCTGCTTCAGGCTTTGATCAAAGGCAGATCGATCCTCATCACAAATAAACCTTCTGGCTGGCTCCCCAATTTGTTCGGCGGCATTTACCCCAAGGATCTCCGCCAAACGATCGTTCATGGTTACGATCCTGCCTTCTGGGTCCAACATCCAGATGCCTTCGCTAGCGTTATTAAAAAGGATGGTTAAGCGGGCTTCATTTTCGAAAAGGCGGTCCAGGCGTTGCCAATAGAGCAGGCCGGCAATAACCAAAAAGTTGGAAAAAGCCAGCCCAAAAGTTGCGTAATACCAAGTGGATTGGTCCTCATTCAAAAGGACAGCATCCCCCAAAACATAAATGAGACCGGAAACCAAACCGATCACAGCGCTTTGCCAAATGCCAAATTTGTTTAGATTTCCTTTGTGATGAAGAAAATATAAAGACCCTGGTATGGCGGCAATCACCATTTCTAGGATGCCGGTAAGGCTATCGCCGGATATTGAGGCGAAAAGTAGATTGATCAGGATGGTAATACCGGCAGCGATCGGCCCGCCGAAAAGGCTGGCACCTACGGTGTTTACCCGAACTTCAGGAAATGTAAAGATCTCCCATATGGAGATATGATTGAGAAGAACCGGGGCTCCCAACAAACCCAAAAACAACCCTGTGAGTATTTGCCGAAGGAGTGGATGACGATTAGAGGTTCGGTTTTGAATGAAGGAAAAAACAAATGAAATGAACACGATCATAGTGAGATCGTGCGCTAAACCTGTGAGGAGAGTTGTCCAACTCAATTTCCACCACCTGGCAAGGATGTTATGGATTTTTCAGCGATGTAGTTACTCATAATTAGGCAGATAAATTCTGTGCGATACTTATCTTATCGTGTAAGTATAATCCGACATTAGGGAACTAACAATAGCTAGAGGTGAAAATGTTAAAAAAAAATCGAAGAAACTTTATTAAGCTTTTAACAATTGGCGCTGGGTCGATCGTGATAACTTCTTGCGGTGTAAAAGACCTGTTCAACGCCATGCCGCACTCATCCAATAATTTAGTATACCCGCCAGAGTTTGGGTCAACACCAGCCAGCCCTGTGGCGCATTTGCTGCTAACGGCTCGTGAAAGCAAGCTACAAGTATTGCCAAACGGCCAACCCACCCGGGTTTAACGCTACCAAAGCGAAGTGTTGGAAGGGGACGCAACGGTTGTACAACAAGGGTTGGAAACGGGCTGGCTTGGACCGGTGCTGCGTGTGAAGAAAGGGGACCGCATTAAAGTGACCTTTAAGAACGAACTTTCTCAGCCCACCATCATTCACTGGCACGGGCTCAGCGTTCCTGATGTGATGGACGGTCACCCTCACCTTGCCATTGAACCGGGCGGAGTGTACGAGTACGATTTTACGGTGATCAACCGTGCCGGCACGTATTGGTTTCACCCCCATCCACACGGGCTCACTGGTCCGCAGGTGTATTATGGGTTGGCGGGTTTGTTTATTGTGAGCGATGAAGAGGAACAGGCGCTGGCTCTACCCTCCGGCGAGTTCGATGTGCCGTTGGTGCTGCAGGACCGCCTTTTCGATGATCAGGGTCAGCTCATGTATATGACTGATTCTATGGCGGATGGTATGAATGGCTTTGTTGGCGATACCATCTTTGTAAATGGGCAATTGGCCAGCCAGCCGGTGACCATGAAAGCCGGAGTTTACCGCCTACGCTTGCTAAATGGGTCTAACAGCCGTATTTACAAATTGGCTTTTAGCGATGGGAGGCCGTTGGTAGTGATCGGCAGCGATGGCGGCTTATTGGAGAAACCCGTAACGCGGGAGTACATAACGCTTGCCCCCGCTGAGAGGGCGGAGCTTTGGTTGGATCTGAGCGCGGACAGCCAGGGCGACACGCTGAAGTTGGTGAGCCTGCCGTTCGAGTTTCCGTATGAGCCGATGATGGCAAGTATGCATGGTTTGCCGGCTTTGCCGCAAGGCGCCGCTTTTGATGTGCTGAACATTGCGGTTGGTGCTGAAGCGGAAACCGCTGGCATGGTTTTGCCCTCCGCGCTGGTTCCGCTTGCCGGGTATGCATTGGCGGATGCCGTGAATGCCGCCGAGCCGCGCGATTTCACCATCGCGATGAGCGGTATGATCCACACCATCAATGGCAAGGTGTTTGAGATGGAAGAAGTGGCCGATTTTGAGAAGGTAAAGCTGGGCGATCTGGAAGTGTGGCAGTTCATCAACGAGGACGCCGGCGCTGAGGGCGGAGACAATGGCATGGGTATGATGATGGGCAGCGGGATGGGCGGCGCGATGCCGCACCCAATGCATTTGCATGGGGTGCAGTTTCAGGTGGTTGACCGGCAGGTGCCGCTGGAAGCGCGCGCTTTTTATGATCAGTTGGCGGGGGGATTTTTGGATGAAGGTTGGAAGGATACCTTTTTGCTGATGCCAGGGGAGCGTGCAAAGGTGTTGGTCAAGTTCAAGGATTTTAAGGGGATGTATCTTTACCATTGCCATAACCTAGAGCATGAAGATGCCGGTTTTATGCGAAATTTTCGGATAGAGTAAGCCGGTAAGCCCAGGGTTGAAAG
>CAIRYE010000116.1 GCA_903882765.1 uncultured Anaerolineae bacterium | reverse complement strand
GCGGGGGTGTACTGGACGGCTTTGCCGGCGGGAAGCATGAGGGAGACCAAATGGGTGGCTGTGGCAAATCGAAGCAGGCTGCCGCTGGTAGAAAGGGCGTGATCAGGCGATTGCTCGAGCTCGGTGAACTTGCGAATGACCTCGTGCTGCAGATCGGGGTGATTGAAGATGGAGAAAGGGCCGCTGAAGCGGACCTCGCGCTGGTTTGGCGGGAGGGTTACCTCGACGGGCATATCAATGTTCTTCATGGATAGGACGACACGATCGGGCAGGCTGACTTTGCGCAAGGTGCTTTTATTGGTCAGACCTTCGGCGATGGTGCGGGCTTGGGCTTCGATGAAACGCTGCACCATGGTGGGCTGGGCGGAGAAGATGGCTATTTGTTTTTCATATTCCTGCATGATGGAATCGGCAGGGGTTGGAAATGAATTCATACGTTCCTTTCGACGGGGTGAGCCGTTTGGTTAGTTGAAGAAATCGAACAAGAAGAAAACTTGGAACCAGATGAGCAACCCCAAAATGGAAAGCTGGGAGGCGTAGCGGTATGGCGAGAAAATCGATTCGGCAATGATGCCGGCGAGGCACAGCCAGCGGAGGGCTACTTTTAACCATTGTGATACGGAATGTGACTTCTTCATTCAAAGTCCTTGGGCGGGAACCCTTTTTGTTGGTTTTGGGTTAGAAGAAGGCCAATGGGTGAGAGGAACCTGGAGCCTGAACGGGTTCCTTGGCATTCAACTAGCTGGGGGTGTTTCTTCTGACTTTATAGACATGATTGTATGCCCGTGGCAATCAAATTCTCGTCAAGATATGGCGGGATGGTGTCAAGAAAACATCAAGGTTCTGGGGGGATGGGCGTTTGGGACGGGGTACCTGTTTTGGTTCATTTGGTGAGGCGCGAGGTGTGTGGTTACCGGATATAGATCTCAAATAACGGGGAAAAATATGGAATAAACGAAGGGGTTTTTTATGGGTGGAAAGGGATTGTTAGCTGGCGAAAACTGTTTGGGTATCGCAAAAACTCTTCTGTAGGCTTTGATTTAGAGGGGGAAGGAATTTTATAGTGTAAGTGGATTGGAGGATCGGCGCAATTCTTTTTTAGTTAGCGGATTGGAAGCGGTAGCCGATGCCGGGCTCGGTGGTGATGAAGGTGGGGCGGGAGGGGTCTGGCTCGATCTTGCGGCGCAGGTTGCTGATGTTGACTTGCAGGACGTGGATATCGCTTTCGTAGCCGGCGCCCCAAACGGTGAAGAGGATGTGGCGGTGGGTGAGGACTTTTCCTTGGTGCAGGATGAAGAGCTTGAGCAGGTCGTACTCGGTGGGAGTGAGCTGCACCAGTTCTTCGCGGTTGTGAACTTGGCGCAGGGTTAGGTTTACTTTTAGAGCACCGCTTTCGAAGAGGGGGAGGGGTTCATCGGCGGTGCCAACGCGGCGCAGCGCCACGCGGATGCGCGCCATTAGCTCGCCTGCGCCGAAGGGTTTGGTGACGTAGTCATCGGCGCCGGCATCGAGGGCGTCGATCTTGCCTTGTTCGTCATCGCGGACGGAGATGACGATGATGGGGGTTTTGCTCCACTCGCGGATGCGGCGGGTGACTTCTACGCCGTCCATATCGGGCAGGCCGAGATCGAGCAGGATGAGATCGGGGTTCTCGGCGGCGGCGAGCTGGATGGCTTGGCTGCCGTCCTCGGCTTCGATGATGGTGTAGGCAGCGCTGAGCGACGCGAGCAAAAACTTGCGGATGGAGCGTTCGTCATCGGTGATGAGGATCTTGGGTTTGATTTCGGGCATAGGGAAATTATAACGGTAGAGTGAAGGAAAAGATGGAACCACCTTGGGGGCGGTTGGCGGCCCAGATGGTGCCGTTGTGAGCCTCGATGATGCCTTTGCAGATGGCGAGGCCTAAGCCGGTGCCGCTGGCTTTGCTGGTGCGGGCGGAGCGGTAGAATTTATCAAAAATGCGCTCGAGGTCGGGGACGGGGATGCCTGAGCCGG
>CAIRYE010000115.1 GCA_903882765.1 uncultured Anaerolineae bacterium | reverse complement strand
GCCTGCCCGTTCATAAAGAAGATCGCTTCCTGGGTCTCGTGGACGATCAGTTGCGTAAGGGTATTAAAATCCTCGGTCGGATGCTTCCAAACGAAGGTGGTATTGTTCCCCTCGTATTTGATCACCTCGGTAATAGCCATAAAAAAATCCTCCAAACTGGCTGAATATTGTTTTGTTAATTCTACTACTTACTGTTCATTCATCCTATGGAATTATTGTATGGTTTGGGGGTGCATATTCTCACTATTATTGCTGATAATTTCGAGGCTTTACAGGCTGATAAACCTTTCTAAAATTCCTAAACACGAGGATCTGTTATCATTTAAACCAAAAATAAGCATAAAAACTGAGTTGGGTTGATCTATGAACCAAAACCTGGACGAGTCGTGCCTCGCCACTACATATTTCATCCTTCCGCCACAATTTTCCTTGTGTTCCCCCCAACAACAAAAAAACGAGCCCATCGGCTCGTTTTCATATTCTTACGCGTATGCGGCTTGCGTGTGCAGCTGCTGTTTGATCTTGTTGATCTTGCGTTCTACGTCTTTCTTCACCAAGATCTCGCCTTGGATCTTTTCGATGCCATACATAATGGTGGTGTGGTCGCGGCCGCCTAGTACTTCGCCGATCTGGGGCAGCGAGGCGTTGGTTTCGTGGCGCAGCAGGTACATGGCCACCTGGCGCGGCTCGGCGATGTGTTTGGTGCGGCTTTTGCCGGTTAGCGCTTCTACGGTGGTTTGCCACTCGGCTGCCACCAGCGCGATGAGTTTGGAGGGGGTGATGTTGACCAGCTGCGGCAGCAGGTCTACCAGGGCTACTTCGGCCAGTTGGGTGGTATAGGGCACGCCGGCCAGCTCCGAAAAAGCTACTACGCGGTTGAGGGCGCCTTCAAGTTCACGGATGTTGGTGTGCACGCGTTTGGCGATCAGGTCGATGATCTCGGCGGGGACGCGCTTGCCCATGCGTTCGGCTTTAGAGCGCAGGATGGCGTTGCGGGTTTCGAGATCGGGCGATTGGATATCCGCCAGCAAGCCCCACTCAAAGCGGCTGCGCAGGCGTTCTTCTAAGGTAGGCATAGACCTTGGGGTGCGGTCTGAGGTGATGACGATCTGTTTGCCTTGGCCGTGCAAGCTGTTGAAGGTGTGAAAGAATTCTTCTTGGGTGCCTTCTTTGCCGGCGATGAATTGGATATCATCCAGCAGCAGCACATCGGCGGAGCGATATTTATCGCGGAAGGCCTGGGTGGTGTGCTGGCGGATGGATTGGATCATATCGTTGGTAAATTCTTCAGAAGTAACATAGAGGACACGCAGGTTTTTGGCGGTGCAAGCGTTGCCTATGGCGTGTAATAGATGTGTTTTGCCAAGTCCTACGCCGCTATAGATGAATAACGGGTTGTAGCTTTGGGCGGGTGTTTCGGAGACGGATAGCGCGGCGGCATGGGCAAGGCGGTTGTTAGAGCCGACGATGAAGTTTTCGAAGGTGTAGCGCGGGTTTAGGCTGGCGTTGCTCACGCGAGGCGCGGCGGGCTGGCTTTCTTCCGCTACGGAAGAGAGATCGGAGGTGCTTTGCTCGGCGGTCTCGGCGTTGGCGGCGTGTTCTACCACGAACTCAACGGATACTTGGCGGTTCATAATGCCAGTGAGCAAGCGCGTTACAGTGCTCGATAGGCGGCTTTCAAGCCAATCGCGCGCGTAGGCATTGCTTACCGCAACGGTCATTACCCCATCTTCAAACGCGAGCGCGTTCGTATCCTTCACCCAGGTGTTGAAGGAGGCACGGGACATATCCATTTGCAGCTGCCCTTTTACTGACTTCCAAGCTTGTTCCAAGTCCATGCAATTCTCCAAAAGGTTTTACAGTTGAGTGAATCAGACCATTGGCTATTTTCTAACCAGCGGGAGGAAACTACCGTTCAATTTGATGATCTTTCCTGGATTTATAGGGACGTGAAACCCACATCCCCGGCCGAACCAACACGTTCATTTTAGCAACAATCCAATATTCTTGCCACACAAAAACCCTACGCCGGTCTTAAAACTTAACCTTTTTTAAGGTTTAAAGAAAACGGTTTAAACAAAAAGATAGGATATGGTTTAACGAAACGGTAGAACATGCGTTTCCGAAATCAGGCTTTGCTCCCCCGCCTCTACCCCCCATATATGGGGGTACATACCCATTTTTCGACCTTATCGTGTATATATGTTAAAAAAAGAAAAACTTTAAATTCCGTTTGACAAGCCTGTGAAACATAATTTTTCAAGTTACAAATTACCCAAAAATTCCAATGCACAATAAGCCGGCGAATAGGACGATGGAACCTACCAATCGCCGCTTGCCAAAGCTTTCTTTTAGCACCAGCCAGCCCGCCAGCGCTCCAAACACCACGCTGATCTCGCGCACGGAGCCAGAGTAGCCGATCTTGGTGGTTTGGTAGGCAACCAAGGTAAGCAAGTACGCCAACACCGAGAAGATCCCGATGGTAGAAACGCGCAGCGGCTGGGCTTTGATCACATCCTTCATTTGCCGCCAACCAAAGGTTTGCATCATCAGCGGAAAGGTGAGAATGGGGATACAAAAGAAAAGCAAAGCGGCGTACGAGATAGGAGAGGTGAGCTTGACCATCGAGCCATCGATAACGGTGTAGATGGAAATGAGAAAACCGAGAAAAGTTGCCATCAACAAGCCGATCGGTCGTTTCGCCGAACGCTTTAGGTCGATGCTGCCCGAGGTGAGGATGAATAACCCGCTGATGAGCGCGATGATGCCAACCAACCCGCCTGGGGTGAGCTCTTCCTTTAAGATGAAGGTGGACCATAATAATAGGAAGACCGGCGCGGACCCTCTGGCAAAGGGGTAGACGATGGAAAAATCTTCGATCTGGTAGGAGATGCTAAGCGAGATGTAGTAAACGATTTCGATCAGCACACTGACCAAAAACCACTTCCACACTTGCGGCTGCGGCAGCCCATAATAAATGAGCAAGGGAGAAAAGACGATGGAGCCAATGAGCAGGCCCCACCAAATGACGATGAACTTGTTTTCAGAATTCTTTAGCAAAAAGTTCCAGCTGGTGTGAAACACCGCCGAAATGAGGAGGAGAAAGATAGCGAAGAATGGCATTAGGCTTTTCCGCGAGGCACCCAAGCAAAGATGGAGGTGCCTTCGTGGAGTACTGAGGTGATCTCAAGGTCGCCGCCCACGTTTTTGGCGCGGGTGTGCATATTGGATAAACCATGGCCCAGGGTTTGGCTGCTTTTTTCAACATCAAAGCCCAACCCATTATCCTGAATTTCCATCATCACCCGCTCTGGTGAGGTCCATACGTTCAGTTCCACCCGCTTGGCATGAGCGTGCTTGGCGATGTTCGCTAAGGCTTCTTGGCAAATGAGGAACAGAGCGAGGGCGTGTTTTTGGGGCAGGTTCGCCAGTTCTTTTGCCTGGCCTTTTAACACCGCGTCCGCCAGGGTGTTCACTTTGTATTCCATCACCAGCCGTTTTAGCCCGTCTAGCAGGTTTTCTTCCCCCAGTTCGCGCGGTTTTAGATCTAAAATGTAGGATCGGATATCGCGGATGGTGCGGTTGAGGCCGTTGATGGCGGTTTGTATCTGCCCGGCGGACCGATTTGGGTCGCTATGGATATCGAGGCGGGCGTGATCTAACATCAGGCCAACCCCGTAAATGTCTTGGATGATGCCGTCGTGCAGGTCCATGCCGATGCGATCGCGCTCTTCCAACACGGCCATGCGGCGTGCATCGTGGTGAAAGTTGGTGTTTTCAATGGCGATGCCGGCCCAGTTGCAGATGGCGCTGATGATCTTCAGGTCGCGTTCATCGATCATGGTTTGGCTTAGGGTAAAGGCAGCCAGCACCCCAATAACCACTCCGCGTGAGATGAGCGGGAAGCAGGCCATTTGCCTGAACCCTGCCGAAACAATAGCGCTGCGCAGAAAGCGGTCGTCGTTTTCCAGGTCGTAGCTGATCACCGGCTTGCCGGTTTTTGCCACTTGGCCAATAACACCTTCGCCGATATTAAATTTATTACGTGTCCAAAATACCTCGGCAGCCTGGCCGCGGTGCAGGGCAAGCTCTAAAATATTCTTATCTTCCGACACCAAAAAGATCTCACCGGCTTCTACATTTAAATGGCTGATCACCAGCGAAAGGGTGTTCTGCAATATTTCATCAGGTTTAACGGAGGTGTTGATGGAGCCGCCGATGTTGTTGAGAAGTTCCAGATCCTGTGTGTGGCGCTGCAGCATCTGATCGCGCTTATTTAGCTCCTCAACGTAGGTGGCGTTTTTGATGGCCACCGCGGCATAGGATGCCAGCATTTGGATGATCTGCTCATCCTCTGTATTGAAATCGGTGTCGTCGGTTTTGTCGGTGAGGTAAATATGACCAACCGGTTTTTCCCCCAGCAAAATAGGAACGCCCAGGAAGGAGCGCATATGAGGGTGATGTTCAGGAAAGCCAGCGCTGCGATGATCCGCGGCGATATTGGGAACACGTAACGGGTCGCGCGAGCGAATGATCTCGCCCAGTAAGCCGTTGCCCATTGGGTTGTGGGCAATTCGTTTGACCTCAGAGCCGCTTAACCCAACGGTAATGAACTGGTCGAGGGTTTTATCATCAGAACCGGTCACCCCCAAGGCGGAGTACCTTGCGTTGGCTTGCTCACAAGCAAGTATGGCGATGCGCTCGAGCAAAGAATCGATCGAAACATCCTCCACCAACTGCAAACTAGCCTGGTGCAAGGCTATCAATTTTTCATCCAGCTGTTGACGCAAAACAGTCATCGCGTGTCTCCTAATAAACGATTCTACCTTAGCGACCTTAATTGTCAAGTTTACGAAGTTGATAGGTTTTGCTAGCGTAACCCGTTAAAATCAAAGAATACCATTGTTTCAAGGCGAACCATGACAAACTCACGCATACAAGGCTTTTACAAATTAAATGAAGAAGAGAAGATCCGGGTGATCTGCCAAGCCACCGGCCTAGCCCCGGATGAGTTAAGCGCCTGGAAAGACGGCGGGCTCGCCTATGAGAACGCCGACCACATGATCGAGAACGTAGTAGGCTTACACAGCTTGCCGCTAGGCATTGGGCTCAACTTCCAGGTGAACGGCAAGGATGTGCTGGTGCCGATGGTGC
>CAIRYE010000114.1 GCA_903882765.1 uncultured Anaerolineae bacterium | reverse complement strand
CGGTTTTTCGATCGCCGAAAAATCGCCCCAGGCTAATTCCGCGGCTTGCTTTTCTAGTTTTTGTAAGGGTGTAATGATCTGCGATAGACTGAACCAGAGAGCGACCAAAGTAAATCCTAGCAATGGCAGCAGCACTAATGGGGCTAGTTGGGTAAGCTTGAGGGTTGGTGTTTCCACCGCTTCCCAGGGTTCTTCAAAAACCAAGACCCATCCCAAAGATCCTACCGGGCTGTATGCTAGTACATGTTCGGCGTTTTCGATCTTTACATAGGTAAAGCCGCTTTGACCTTGAAGCCCCTCGGCAACGCCGGGGTGTTGTTGAATGTTTTCGGTTGGTTCTAGCATACCGGTGCTCACTAAGATGTTTTTGTTAGAATCAAGCAGGTAGGCATTGGTCATACCCATATCGCCAGTCATTCCGTCCACCACATCTCTCGCCAGATCCGAAAGCTGAACGGTATTTACCACCCAACCACCTGAATCCACTTTATGCGCTAGCTGTAAATATGAATTGCCATTGATCTTAGTAACCGATAGATCGGTTGGCATGATGATCTCAGTGGGGAGCGCGGAAAGGAGGCTGGCATCTCCGGAGTAGGCAAGTCGTTGACCGTCCTCTGAATAGATCGCTAGGTTCTTTCCGGTATAGGTATGCGCCGCAACAAAATCATTGATCGCCTTCGCTGGGTCGGTGGGAGTGTTTTTCATAAGCATCGCCAAGGCAAATGCGGTTTCCTCTTCCGACTGGATCTTGCTTTCCAAAAAATTTGCCGCTGTAACCACCGCACGCGCGTCTCGTTCTGCCACCATGGTGCGCATAGCGTTTTGGTGCAAACCGATGCTTATAAAGGTAGCCGCTAAAGATAATAGGGCGAAGGGGAGAATGACGAAAAAAAACAACTGTGCCGATAACCCCTGCCAAAGGATCGACCGCTTTTTCCCCTGTATCATCGCAGGCTGTCTCCGGGCGTGTTTTTTTGCTCGATCCATCCATAAGAGATCGCCTTCATTACCGCTTCGGTGCGGCTATCGGCTTGCAGCTTATCAAAAATATGGGCAAGGTGGCCTTGTACTGTGCGGTCGCTAATGGATAGCTGCAGCGCGATGGCTTTGTTGGTAAACCCTTTGGCTACCAACTGGATCACTTCCATTTCGCGGGCTGTGATCGTTTCGGGTGGGGCTGGGGCTTTGGCGCTCATGTGAGCCACTATTTTTTGAGCGATCACCGCATCCACGGCGGATCTGCCGGCATGTACATCGCGAACCGCTTGGATGATCTCGCTTGGCGAGGCGGTTTTTAGCACGTAGCCATTGGCGCCGGCTTGCAGCAGAGCCATAGCGTAAGGTTCATCGTCGTATGCGCTGAGGATAAGAATGCCAACATGGGGGTGGTGAGCTTTTACCCAGCGGGTCACTTCGAGCCCGTTGCTCTTCGGCATCTGAATATCCAGAACAGCGACATCGGGCGGGTTTTGGGCGATCAGATCGATGGCAGCTTCTCCATCGCCAGCTTCGCCGATCACATTTAGGTCGGCGGCGGTTTCGAGGAACTGGCGGATACCGGCCCTCACCACCGCGTGATCATCTGCCAGCAATACTTTTATTTGTTGTTCAGTCATCGTCATTCTCTTATTCTATCAAGTCAGGTGGGGTTATCATACCCCACCTGTGGTTCATTATCAATTATTCCTTCT
>CAIRYE010000113.1 GCA_903882765.1 uncultured Anaerolineae bacterium | reverse complement strand
GGAGACGGCCGCTACTCGCAATTTTTGGTGGCAAGTAGCTTGGCGGGTGCCCGGATTTGATACTCCTACAACTCTGCTAGCGGATTATCCTGCGAGCGCTATTCAGGAGGACTATTTTATTTGGGGTCCGGCGAATCTTATCTATTCACCTGAAAAACAAAGTGGCGCTGAGGTAATCGTTCCTATCAATGCTCTTGTACTCAATCAGGAAAATATGCTAAAGGTATTGGTCGGCAAGGGGGCAGTCACCCAGGTTCGGCGCGGAAATGTTACTTCCGCTGACCTCAACAACGTCCTTGTTCTTACACAGTCGGCTGCCAATGCTTGTGTTCGTGTTCTTGACGGCGAGGCTCCTGAATTATCCGAAGGAGATCGCCCCGAGATCGCTTTGGTAGCAACTGCTTCTAAGATCTCAACTATCTCCCTAGATGATGTGAAAGAGGTGATAGTGCCGCAATCTTTCCTCGGCGCTGAACCACAACATGGTTGGTGCTTTACCTATCAAAAGGCTTCCCTAGCGAGGCAACATGGTGATTGGCAAAAAGTGATTGATTTGTATGAAAAATCCCTCGGCGAAGGTTATTATCCATCCGATAAAGTGGAGTGGCTGCCGTTGCTACAGGCATACGCCACACTTGGAAAAACCGAAAAACTGAAACCTTACGTCAGTATTTTGGCAGAAAGTCCCTATATTCAAAAACAGGCCTGCACTCAATTAGTCACCGCCGCCAAAGATCCATCGGATAAAGAGTGGATCGGCACGGCTTTTTGCAAATAATTTTTCCATTTTTAACAAAGAAAAACTCCCTTGTGTTTAGCAAGGGAGTTTTGGTTCGAAAACCTAATCTTGAACGATCCATGTGCCGGTTTCGCCTTTGAGGGCTCTACCGATGTTTGGTGGATTGGTGATGAGGGCTTTCCCTTTAGGGTTGTTCTCAAGATACCAGATAATTGCCTGAACCTTGGGTGCCATTGAGCCTTTTGCGAAGTGAATTCCTTCAGCAAGATATGCTTTAGCTTCGGAAAGGGTAATTTGATCAAGCCATTTTTGATCTGGCTTTCCAAAATTGATCGCCACTTTTTCCACCGCGGTGGAAATGATGAAGAGTTCAGCTTCCAATTTTTGAGCTAACAGGGAGGTGGCATAGTCCTTATCGATGACTGCGGCAATGCCGGCGTAGTTTCCATCACCGGGATCGACCACGGGAATACCGCCACCACCAACAGTGATGGTAACGATACCCTTATCGATCAATGTTTCCACTGTTTCTAATTCAACGATCTCTTTTGGCAAGGGCGAAGCCACTACACGCCTGTAACCACGGCCGGCGTCTTCAACAACACTCCAACCTTGTTCAGAGACTCTGCGATCGGCTTCTTCTTTGTTCATAAAGCTGCCGATTGGTTTGCTTGGGCTCTTAAAAGCTGGATCTGCTTTGTCTACCAGAGTTTGTGTAATGACCGTAACAACTTTTTTCTTGATGTTGCGCTGGTAGAGAATGTTCTGCAGGTTTTGCTGAAGAGCGTAACCGATCGCGCCTTGGCTATCAGCACCGCAAACATCCAGCGGAACTTCATGCATTCCTTCGGTTTTTGCGGCGATCTCAGATCTTCGCAGGATAAAACCAACCTGCGGGCCATTACCATGTCCAATTGCGACTTCCCAACCTTGTTCAACTAGGTCGGCAATATGAACAGCGGTTTCTTTGGCTGCCACATATTGGTCTTCAACGCGAACGTGTTTTTCATCAAGGATCAGTGAGTTACCACCGATCGCGATCACTGCAAGTTTATTACGAGCCATTCTTTTTACTCCTAGGCCATTGTCAAGGCCATAACGGCCTTCTGAGCATGCAAGCGATTTTCGGCCTGATCAAATACTACGCTGTTGGGACCATCGAGAACTTTGCTGGTCACTTCAACATCACGATCAGCGGGAAGTGGGTGCATATAGATAGCATCACGTTTGGCAACGCTTAGCTTGTCGTCATCCATGATCCAATTCTTGTACATATCCTGTAAGCGTTTGCCTTCAACCTTATCGGTTGTGGTGAGCAAGGGGCCCCAAGATTTGGCGTAGATCACGTCGGCATCTTCGCAAGCGGCTTTCATGCCGTCTTTGGTGTCGATGATCTCGAATTTGGTACCAGCGAGCTCAGCCTGTTCCTTAGCCTGGGCAACAATATCAGGCATAAGGGGGAATTCAGGGGGGTAAGCCAAAGTTACATCCATTCCGAAGCGGGGCATCTGAAGGATGAGGGATTGGGGAACCGAAATTGGTTTGAGGTAGGAAGCGGCGTAAGCCCAGGAAACAACGATCTTCTTCTTGCGAAGGTCTTTGCCCTTCTTTTCCTGAATGGTCATAAGGTCGGCCAAGCACTGGAAGGGGTGGTAAATATCGCATTGCATGTTCAACACTGGGGTGCGGCTGGATTTAGCAACGTCATTGAGGTATTTATTGCCATCACCAAAATCACAATGGCGAATAGCGATGCCATCGAAATATCGGCCATAGATCTCGCCGATTTCAGTAGGGGTATCGCCGTGGGAGATCTGGGTGGTATTGCTATCAATGAAAGCACCATGACCACCGAGTTGAGCCATACCAGCTTCAAAAGAGCCGCGAGTACGGGTGGATGAGAAGAAGAACAGCATGGCTAAAACTTTGTCACGAAGGTAGGGGTGAGGTTCACCAAGGGCTCGTTTTTTCTTGAGGTCCCAAGCTACTTCTAATACTGTATCGACTTCTTCTTTGGTGAAATCGAGATCACCGATGAAGTCACGACCACGGAAATTGGTTTGCATTTATTAATTCTCCTGAAAAATTTTTGTTCTGGTAATTTTATTTGCCAGGTATTGATGATTACTTGATCAAAGAAGGCAGAACAGCGTAGAACTCCGTTGCCTTTACCATATCAGTTAGTGAAACAGAATCGCGAACGGTATGAGCGGTCTCTTCATCGCCAGGGCCAAAGCCGATGGATGGGATTCCGGCTTTACCAGCCCAGTAAATACCGTTGGTTGAGAAAGCCCATTTTCCACTGGGTTTGTCTTCCAAACCAATGGCAACACGAGCGGATTGGCCGGCTTGCACCAAGGGGTGGCTTTCTTCGTAAGCCCAAGCTGGGAAGTATTTATCGACAGGGAAGACAAAACCGGTGTAAGAGGGTTCATCATAGAACAACTCTTCAACCTTGACGGAATCCTTGAATTCTGCGGGGATCAGGTCTTCAACTTGCTTCTTCACGGCTTCTTTGCTTTCGCCGAAGGTCATACGACGATCGATAAAAATGATTGCTTCATCGGGAACGGCGTTGATGGAGGGGGTCTGGACAGTCATATCGCTAACGGTGATCTTGCCATGGCCGAGGAAGGGGTGATCGCCCAATTTAGGTTCGAGGTCACGGATGCCAGCGATGACAGGGAGTAATTTGTAAATGGCGTTATCGCCGAGGTGGTTGGAAGCGGCATGAGCGGAGCGGCCTTTTGCGGTCACTTTCATCTCAAGGCGGCCTTTGTGACCACGGTAAATGTTCATTTTGGTGGGTTCGCCGATCACAACAAAATCAGGTCGAACTTTTGGATCTACTTCAACGAAGGTATTGGGGGCTATGCCATCGCACCATTCTTCCATATTGCCAAAGTAATAGGCGGTCCAGCCATCCAACATACCCAAATCGCGGGCAAAGGCCAAGCCATAGACCATACCAGGGGTGGAGCCTTTTTCGTCGCAAGCGCCGCGGGCATAAAGGATATCATCTTCCACTTTGCCAACGAATGGATCCCATTCCCACTCAGTAGGATCACCCACACCTACGGTGTCGATATGGCTATCGTACACGATAACTCGTGGTCCGGAACCAATTCGGCCTAAAATGTTGCCCATTTTATCAAAACGAACTTCATCAAAACCTAATTTGCGCATTTCTTCGGCAATGCGTTCGCCGACAGGACCAAGTTGAGATTCCATGGAAGGAATGGCGCAGATGTCGCGCATAAACTTGATGATATCCTGCTTGTGTTCTGCTACTTTTGCTTGAATTTCTTTTACACTCATTGTTCCTCCAAAAAAATAGATTGACTAAATAGAATTACGTTCAACACGTCGAACGATGTGAAAATTGAAATAACCGGGCAAGAAATAACTTGTCGAGTAATCCACTACTTTACCGCTTGCGGTAAACAAACGGGCGGAAAATTGCAAAAGAACATCACCGCGCTGGATCTCGAGTTTTTTGGCGACGCTGGCGTCGGCGTTTACGGCGGTGATATTGGTATAGGAAATGGTGAGGGGATCACCTCGTTTGATCAAAAAGTCAAGCACTGATCCATCAAATTTCTTTCCGATCTCATCCACATTGAGTACTTCACTAGGTAGTACGTCAACGAGGAAGGCGACAGGCCGACCATCAGCGCTCATGGTGCGGGAAATTCTTACCAAACCATGCTCCACGTCACATTCAAGTTCTTTGGCTGAAGCTTCATCGCACGAAATTTGCTCGATATCAACCGGGCCTGGGCCAACATTTTGGCCGGTTCGGCGGGCAAGCGTGAGCATAGATTCTAGGATCTCGAGGCCGTCATCGATGATCGTTGGGGCACCTACCACAAACGTTCCAGAACCTTGCCGCCTACGAATGATGCCTTGAGATTCAAACATTCTCATGGCTTCACGAAGGGTGGCGCGGCTAACACCAAGAATCTTGGCTAACTCTGGTTCGGAAGGTAACCGAGCACCTGATGGGAACTTTTTGATGAATTCACCAAGGTCATTTTGTAATCTTTGAAACGGAAAGTTAGCCATGAAACGATTTCCTTTAGGTTGGCATTCTTGAAAGTGGAATCTAAGCCTACGCTAATAATCTTCGGGCTGCTATATTATGTTTTTGGGTTAATTTCCCCAAATCTAGGGTTTCAAGTTGTTTGTTCTTGATAATAAACTTACCGCCAACAATGGTGTGATCCACATTTTTTGGCTGGCAGAAAACAACCGCCGAAACAGGATCGTGCACAGCGCCGCCGGCTAGATCGATGGTGTTTAGGTTTACCGCGAATAGGTCAGCGCATTTCCCTTTTTCAAGTGAACCAATATCTGTTCTGCCTAATACCGCGGCGCCACCACGGGTACCAAGCCATAATGCCTCGCGGGCAGTCATAAGCTTGCGCTCGGGGTCGTTGGAGAGGGAATAGCCAGTGATGCCTTCTTTGAGGCGGGAGAGGTACAATGCTTGCCGCACTTCACCTAATAAATGCGAACCATCATTCGAGGCAGATCCATCCACACCCAAGCCAACATTTACGCCAGCTTTCAGGTATTCCTTGATGGGAGCAATACCTGAGGCGAGACGCATATTTGAGGTGGGGCAATGTGCCACACCGCATTTATGGCGGGCGAAAAGGTCGATCTCTTTTTGGTTGATATAAATGGAGTGAGCAAACCAAACATCTGATCCAACCCAATCTACTGATTCCATATATCCAGCCGGCCTATAACCAAAACGGTCGAGGCAGAACTGTTCCTCGTCTTCGGTTTCGGCTAAGTGGGTGTGAAGATGAACATGGTATTTTCTTGCCATCGCTGCTGAGTCCTTCATTAGAGAAGTGGTAACGCTGAAGGGGGAGCAAGGGGCGAGAACGATCTTGGTCATAGCGCCTGGATTGGGATCATGATATTTCTGGATCAATCGCTCAGAGTCTTTGAGAATATCATCCTCGTTATCGGTAACCGAATCTGGCGGTAGACCGCCTTTCGATTCGCCAAGCGACATAGACCCGCGGGAAGCGTGTAGCCGCACGCCGATCTCACGTCCGGCGAGGATCTCATCATCCAATTTGGAGCCATTGGGGAAAAGGTAAAGATGATCGGACGCGGTTGTGCAGCCGCTCATAGCTAATTCAGCCAAGGCAGTTTGGGTAGAAATATAAATATCATCGGGGGTTAGTTTCGCCCAGATCGGGTATAGCGTTTTTAGCCAGTTAAATAGATTGGCGTTTTGCGCTGCCGGAACAACCCTCGTGAGGGTTTGGTAAAAATGATGATGCGTGTTCACCAAACCTGGAAAGATGACATGATCAGTAAGATCAACCACCTCGTCGGCTGTTAGGGGTAATTCTGAATTGGGTCCAACCTTTTCAATGAAGCCATCGCGAATGAAAAGCCCGCCATTCGGGATCTCAGTTTGATGGTCGTCCATCGTTACTACATAAGCGTTTTTGATCAGCATGGTTGTCATAGAGAATAGACCTATCCTGAAAATAATTTGTCTGACAAATTATAGTTTATCAGACAGGAATAGACAAGTCAATTGATTATGACGTTTGTACTATGTTTTTTGTGTTTAGTAATGGATGGATTTGTGTGAGTAATACCGCGACAAAGATCAGGGCGCAACCAATCAACTGGACCGGTAGTAGGAATTCTTTTAGGAAGATCCAGCCGGCAAAAGCGGCAAAAACGGATTCTAAGGAGAGGATCAAAGCCGCGTCAGTAGGTGGAGTATGTCTTTGCCCCCAAACCTGCAAGGTATAACCGATGGTAATGCTAAAAACGGAGCGAAATAGAACAGCGCCGATGAATATTGGTGCAAAGAGTACGCGAAAATCATCTACAAAAAACGCGACGACGAGGTTAAAGATCGCGCTAAAAAAGAATTGGCCGGCTGAAAACGAGATCGCGTCGAATTTTAAGGCGAATTTGCCGAGCACTACAATATGGAGCGCCCAAAAAATTGCCCCGGTGATCTCGAGAAGATCGCCAGGTTGGATGTGGAAATTGCCAGCGGTAGATAAAAAGAAAGCCCCAAACCCCGCCAGCAACACGGCGAGAATATCGATCCATTTGGGTTTTTCTCTAAACAGGAAAAACAAAATGAAGGGGGTAATGACGGTATATAAGCTGGTGAGAAAACCAGCATTGGCGATAGCTGTGTAGAAAATTCCCACCTGTTGAAAAGCGCTAGCTATAAATAAAATGAAACCGGCAACTGCCATCCAAAACCATTGCGCGCGAGGTATTCCCCGTTTATTTTTGATGAATGGAAACAATAAGGTTGCCGCTAGAAGAAATCCAAGGCCATTAAATAAGTAAGCCGATTTAAATTGAGCGGCAATGCTCTGAGAGAGAAAAGCAAATCCCCAAATAACGGAGACTGTGAGGAGGGTAAGATCGGCTTTTATGCGCATAGATGAGGATTTTTCCAGTAGGTAAGAAATCATTATAACAGCGGAAAAAGCTTCCATCCTTTATAATTGGTGCAAAAGAGGTAAAAAAAATATGAAAGTGCTAATTTTAGGCGGAACCGGTTTCATTGGCCGCAATTTGGTAGAACGATTGGTGAGTAAGGGGCATGATTGCCTGATACTGACCCGCAAAGTAGGTATTTCCAACAAACCAAAAGTGGCCTATTTATATTGGGATGGGGTAGACTTTACCCCTCATTACAATAAATTTGATGAATGTGATGCGGTTGTAAATTTGATCGGCGAAACGATCGGTAAGTGGCCGTGGTCTGAAACTCATAAAAGCAAAGTCGTTTCAAGTAGGGTTTCTGCTGGAAAAGCCATTGTTGAATATTACAACGCATCCAAAAAGAAGCCAAGCGTGATCATCCAATCTAGCGGGGTTGGATATTATGGTAATAGTTCAGTAAAAGGACTAGATGAATCCGCCACCAGTGGGAAAGATTTTCTCTCAGATGTAGCGGTGAAATGGGAAGCTTCTACAGCTGCCCTGGATTCGATGGCCGGTGTTCGTCGCTGCGTTATCCGAACATCGCTGGTCCTGGATAAACATCAGGGCGTTTTGCCGCTAATGGCATTGCCGGTTAAGCTTTTTACCGGCGGACGGTTGGGAATTGGCAACCAAGGTGTGCCTTGGATCCACATCAAGGATGAAGTTGGAGCGATCGTTTTTCTCCTTGAAAATGCCAGCTGCAGCGGTGTTTATAACCTAGCAGCGCCACAGCAAGTTTCCAACTCCGAGTTTATTGCTGCGATCGCCAAAGTGTTAGGGAGACCATTTTGGTTCCCAGTACCAGCTTTTCTATTAAAGGTCCTTCTTGGCGAGATGAGCGATCTGCTCTTGACCGGGCAATACGTTCAACCCAAACGATTGCTTGAAAGCGGGTATTTGTTTGAATACCCCGCATTAGAACCCGCCCTTACTGAAATCTACAATTGATAAATAATATTGGATGGTCCGCGATGAATTCAAAAAAATATTTTCCTGAATTACTCTCCCGACAGGGAGAAATCAAAGCCTGGGGGTTATCAGTTTTTGCCATAGCCGGTGTATATTTCTTGTCCTTACGGGAAGTCGTTCCTTGGTGGTCGTGGTTCTTGGCGTGGATCCTTACAATATCCGCAGCCAGTATTTCGCTGGGAAACTGGATGGATAGGAATACTTCCATTGAAATAACCGATGAGCGAATCACCTATCGAAACGGCGTTCGGAGTGTAGAAATACTCTGGACGGAAATTCTTGAAGTAAAAACCTTGCCGGCGCGCTGGGGGAGAATAGTACAAGTCTTAGGTAAAAATTTGTTTATTTCATTTACTACCTATGGCGAAATGAAATTTCGGGATGAAATAAAAGGTAAAACTGGTTTTCTTGAAGGCGATGCGATCCTTCAGCAAATCATTGAAAAAG
>CAIRYE010000112.1 GCA_903882765.1 uncultured Anaerolineae bacterium | reverse complement strand
GGTCGATGTGTTTTCCGCTAACGAACACATTATGGTTGGCGATCTCTACCATGATGTTTCCGCGCACAAATCGTTCTTCATTGGAGGAGGGTTCTTGCCAGCGAGATCGGCGAAGCACAGCCTGTATACGCCCCATTAGTTCGCCTACGCCAAACGGTTTGGTTAAGTAATCATCAACACCAAGGTCAAACGCGCGCACTTTGTCTGTTTCTTCGCCAAGCGCGGTTAGGATAATGATTGGCACATTGGATGTTTCGCGAATTCGGCGAGTGGTTTCTAGTCCATCCATATGCGGCATCATAACATCGAGAATAACAAGCTCGATCTCCTCTTGGTAAAAGGAAGCTAATGCTTCTAATCCATTTGAGGCGCTCAATACTCTATAACCGCGAGCTTCCAAATTACGGTGTACAAAATCACGCAGGATCTTTTCATCATCCACCACTAACACACATGGCGTATTCATTTGCTTCACTCTACGCGAATCGTTCATGATTCCATCCTTTGAAAAAGAGAACAGGTTTGTTCAGATTTTTTCGGCTTATTCATTCGGTTTCAGTGGAATTGAAAAAGTGATACAAGCGCCGCTGCCAATCTGATCAACCCAGATCTCACCATTGTGGGCGCGAACCAAGCCCTGGCAAATGGCAAGCCCCAGTCCTGCGCCGCTAGTGGCTCGGGCTAAGCCTTCGTCTAACCTATAAAACCGCTCAAAAATTTTTTCACTCCGCTCAGTTGGGATCCCAGGACCATTATCCATCACGTAAAAGATGATCGAGTCCCGCTCTTGGGTGGCACGCATTTCAACCTTTACATCTGCTCCGCCATATTTGATGGCATTCTCAAATAGATTCCGCAGGATCGTTTCCAACCGCATTCTGTCAGCATCGACAAATTCCGCCCCTGCCCCAACATAGATCTCGCATTTCGATAATTGGGCTTGCCTGGCGGCTTTCATGGCTACATCGCGCACATCGCACTTTTCAAGCGAAAGCCGAATCGACCCAGCTTCGATGCGAGAAAGGTCTAAAAGATTGTTTACAAGATTTGTGAGTCGGTCGGTCTCATCTGAAATTATGGTCAAAAAATCTTTTTGGGATTTACTATCCCACTCTACGTCATCGGCCAATAGGGTTGACGCGTACCCTTTTATGGAAGCCAAAGGCGTTCGAAGTTCATGCGAAACTGTAGAAATGAGATTTGATTTGAGCCGATCAACTTCGCGGTCGATGGTAATATCATGCAGAAGCAAACCACGACCTAGCAGCACCCGTTGATTGTCTGTAACATCGAAGGATTCAACGCGTATCTGCAAATCTCGCCCGAGATGAGTGATAGATAGTTCACCTTTTTGAGCAGTGCCAGCCAAGATCGCGTTCAAGTCAACGATTTCTTTTTCAGCGCTCTTGTCGAGAATTCGATTCATCACTCGTGCTACTTCGATATCGCTCATATCTTCGTCTGAGAGGTCAGCGATATCTGTTATGTGGTGGTTTGCGTAAATAACTTTCCCTTGGGGGTTGCTTAGGATCAAACCATCTTCCATAGATTCCACCAACGCTTCGAGCCGGCTCGTTTGTTCTTGAAGGCGAGTATCGCTTCTTTCAAAGAGGATGGCGTTTTCAATTGCCATTGTCGCTTGATTCGCGAAGTTGACGATCAGGTTGATCTCATTGGGGGTAAATAGATGTGGCTCGGGCCGGAAAACCAGCAATACGGTTGGAGGGGCATGTTGGGTATTGAGCGGAACACCCAGAACGGAGCGGTACCCTTCCGCGCGAGCGCGGGGGCGCTCTGGCTCGTAGGCGGGATCGCTCTCGGTGTCGCTTACCTGAATTGGTTCTTTAGCGCGTAAAGCACGCATACTGACTGAAGCGGGTTCACCTGGTTTAAGGGATAACTGTTCGGTAAAACTTTTTGAGAGACCGCGGCTTGCTCGGATACGGAATTCCCCTCGTTTTTCATCAAGGGCGATGATAGCGGTTTTTTGAACCTCGAGAAGCCTGCCTGCTTGCTCGAGTATCCTATTTAATACAGTATTTAGTTCCAAGGACGAAACAACCACAGCACTGGTTTCCAGTAGAGTAGCCTGTTCTTTCATTCTCGTGTTGATGGAATCTTCCATACGAAGGAAACTTCGAATCAAGTCTCCAATCTGGTCGGCTCGGTTCGACATGGATCGAATTTGGTTTCTCTCTTGGTCTGCGATAGGTTGATTCAGCCCAATAGCTTGGGTAATTGGAGCGAGTTTTTCAATTGGGCGGATCACTCGTATGGAAAGCAACCCCCAAAACGCCAGCCCGATCAAAATAAAGGTAGCGGCGGAGATCTGGGTAATTCGCTCTAAAGTAATTTGGGTCGCGAAAGCGCTTGAGGTTGGTCTACTAATGAATACACCCCAACCAAGGGTCGGTATGGTCGCATATGTGTATAACCGTTCGGTTCCATTCAAATCTGCGGTTACAACAGAACCAGTCTCGCCGTTTAATGCGTTTTCGTAGATATTTGGAAGGATCTCTTGGGCTGGTTTTAATAAGTACGCCGGATTGGGGTGCGCGATGATTTGAGCACTAGAATCTAAGATCATCACCTCGAACCCCTCACTGCTTTGGTGTTCAGCAACGATGGCGGACAAAGTAGCGCTGAGGCTTTCTAGTTTAATATTTGTTCCTACTAAACCGGAATAAGATCCATCCATTGCATGGAGCGGCATAACCGCGGTAGCTACCGCCTGATTGGTCGTGGGTGAAATACGCCCTTGAGAGATGATCGGGCCGGCGGCGGTAAGCGAATTTTGGTAATAATCACGATACGAAAAATTGGTACCGACCGTTGAGGTTGGACCAGTTGGATAGTGGTATGTCATCACCCCATCGGCATTGAGGCGGTAAACAAGGTTAACTTCAGGGCGGGTTTGTAACACTACTTTGAAGATCTCAGCCATAGCAAGTTTATCGATGGCGATAACGCTGGGATAATCCGCTAGGTTCTTTACAGCAGTAAGCGAGCTGCTTAAGCTCGAATCTGTTTCGAAGGCGATCGCGTGCGCCAAGGCGAGATCATTCGACTTGGTGTCGCGCTGAATGCGCACACCAACAATGTTGTCAAATTCGATCAGAAAAGCGATGAACGGAATGATCAACAGCAAATAAAAAGCGAGCAATTGCAAGCCAAGATCGCGTTGAATGTGAAATCCGCGCCGATTCATGCACTAGATTTTACTTGTTAATTGGACTTTATAAGTAATAAGTATTAGGCATGAATTGTGAGGTTCACCTTGAACGAAAAGCGTCATTTGTTTTTATGAAATTGATTGGATATCCAATTCGGGGTAACCGGTCTGGGGGTCGAGCTTACGGAAAAAGCGGACATCGTCCAAGCTGGCTAGAACAACCTCCATCGTGGTGAAAACTTCGCTGCCTTCTAACAAATGGGCGCCGTAGGTTCGGCCTTCACCATCAGAAATGGCTATGTGGAAGTGAGAACCATGCATGGAGAAAACGCCAGTCAGCGAAACGATCTCAAATTTCCCGTTGAGAGTTGTTGATAATTCTTTATTAGCAAAGCGAAGGACAACTTTACGAAGGCTGCCTACGCAGGTCAATAGGATTGCTGCTTCCAATTGATGCTCAATGGCGAAGGTATCCAAGGTAGTCAAAGGATCATCGCCTGGATGTAATCGCAGAGCATAAGTTTTCATTGTTTTCGTCCTTAAAGTGAAATGACTTTACTTGCGCGCCGTTGTGCTTCCAATATGTCAGTCATTCCGCCGACAATACCAACGCGAACTTTGTCGCTTAGGTTGTAGTAACCTAAACAGGTAGAGCATAGGATCAGCCTCACGCCTTTAATTTCCAGCGATTTTAATGAATCTAAAATTGGGGATTCATCAACAACAAGGTGAACGCCATTGGCGTAAAAGCAGATCGCCGCAGGCAGGGTGTTGCTATCATCCATCAGTTTGAAATAAGTGGTTATTAGTTTTTTTTGAAGTTCTGGTTCGGCATCCCCCATGCCGTTACGGGTGATCAATAATACAGTTTCAGAATCGGGTACAGACATTTAAGCCTCCTGGAAAATGGTTGTTATGCCTTGGTAAGGCATGGTTGCCAAATTAATACCGCCGTTGCGCATTCCAACGGCGGTTATGAAGGCCTAAATTAGGTTGGTATATCAGAATCTGATACCGCCTCCACTACGCCGAGTCGTGCGCAGCACTACGAACAAGCGCAATCTTGCGCTTGGGTTGTGTACTCAGGTGTAGCGGTGGTTTGACATCATTATGATATGCCTTATGGGATAACGGTTTGATAGAACCAAAAAAATATACCATAGAATGCCGCTGCTAAAGGTAAAAACCTATGAGGGTGGGCAAGAAGTATTACCAGGATCAGGCAGGCGCAACTTGCGATAAGGTGAAATTACATCAAAGGCATTATGTTTAACTAACTTGAATTGGATCAATTGTAAGGAGAGCTTTTCGGAAAAATACTGTTTTGTGCTAAATTGAAAAGTTTGACGGTTGGGGTAGGATGTGGTAATATCCATAGGCTAAAAACCAAGCGCTACTGTGGTTTATTGTATCAAAGGAGAAGATTATAGCCGAGCAAGAATTTAGAGTTAACGAAGCGATCAGGGTAAATGAAGTACGCCTGATTGGGCCTGAAGGCGAAAACGTTGGCGTAGTACCGATCAGACAAGCACTTCAAATCGCGCGTGATGCCGATTTGGATCTGGTTGAAGTATCGCCCAATGCTGCTCCCCCTGTATGCCGTGTTTTAGATTTTGGTAAGTTCCTTTTTGAGCGCGAGAAAAAAGAACGCGAAGCCAAAAAAGCACAGGTCAAGATCGAGGTCAAGGAAATCCGTTTGCGCCCAAAAACGAACGAAGCCCATCGCGGTTTCAAAGTTGATGACGCCAGACGTTGGTTAAACCAAGGTCATAAAGTTCGCGTAACCATCAAGTTCCGTGGACGTGAAATGGACTACCCCGAAATCGCTTTGGAAGATTTGCGCGAAATTGCTCAATCTCTTGCTGATATCAGTATTATCGAGCAAGCTCCAATGATGGAAGGTAAAACGATGTTGGTGGTTCTTGGCCCAGCCAAGGCAAAAATTGCCAAAGACGCGAAGCCAACCGAGTAGTACAATTATCTTTTTGAATACCATGGGGTAGTTATCCCATGATAATTTTTTCCGAAAGGAGTAACTCGCAGTGCCCCAAAAACCGAGATCTGGAAAGTTTAAGCTCAAGACCCATAAGGCGACGTCGAAGCGTTTTCGCCTAACTGGTTCTGGCTTATTAGTTCGAACCAAAGGTGGAAAAAGCCACTTACGCCGTCACACTTCGAAACGAACTAAATCACAATTCTTAGAAATGGTTCCTGTTTCAGGACGTGGAATCATCAAGCGTATTCGTCGTTTAGTGCCGAACTTAAAGTAGGCGTTTTTATCCAAATATTTTTTTATTGCATCTATCGGATGTAAGCAACTGGAAGTTGAGTACCTATCGACGTAGGACTCATACCGACGTCCGAGGGATCGCAGGAGGTAATGAAAAATGCGCGTAAAAGGTGGTCCGAGAGGACATCTTCGACACAAGAAGGTTTTAAAGTTTACAAAAGGCCAAAGAGGAACGAGACATTTTCTCTTTAAACGAGCCAACGAAGCCATGCTCAAGAGCATGTGGTACGCCACCCGCGATCGCCGTGTTCGCAAACGCGATCTCCGCCGATTGTGGATCGCCCGTATCAATGCAGCCGCAAGGTTGAATGGAATCAGCTACAGCAGGCTCATCGCTGCCATGAAGAAAGCTAACATTAACCTCAACAGGAAAATGCTTGCTGACCTGGCCGTGAGGGACCCACAGGCTTTTGCCGTTGTAGTAACCCAAGCTCTAAAATAAGTTTTACAAAATAAAATAAAAATAGAACGGTGATTAACCGTTCTATTTTTTTGCGTTAAGCTCTCTTTGTCTGAAGAGCGTAATCGATGGCTTGGGAGAGGGATCGAACTTCGATGATTTCGATCCCTTTTGGCATCCCCTCGCTTTTTTTGGAGGAGTGCGGAATGACAGCCTTTTTAAAGCCTAGTTTTTGTGCTTCTTTCACTCGTATAACGATCTGAGGTGGCATACGCAATTCGCCGGCTAAGCCAACTTCCCCGATAAAAACGGTATCCGCTTCTAGGGGAATGTCTTTGTAGGAAGAGGTGATAGCGATGGCGATGGCGAGATCGGCAGCGGGTTCGTCGATACGGATGCCGCCAACCACATTTACGAAGATATCTTGTTCAACTAGTTTTAGGCCAAGGCGCCTGGTAATGACGGCAGCCAACATAAGCAGACGGTTGTGGTCTACTCCGTTAGGGGTTCTGCGAGCGTTGCCAAATTGCGCAGGCGAGGTAAGACCTTGCACTTCCACCAACAACGGGCGTGTGCCCTCCACGGTAACCGCGATGGAAGAACCGGGGGCATTGAATAAACGCTCGGATAAAAAGGCTTCCGACGGGTTGGTAACTTCCTTTAGGCCAGAGCCGTTCATTTCAAACACCCCTACTTCCGAAGTAGGACCGAACCGGTTTTTTACTGAGCGTAATAACCGAAAAGATTGGTAGCGATCCCCTTCCAAATAGAGCACAGTATCTACGATATGCTCCAAAACTCTTGGGCCGGCAATAACCCCTTCTTTTGTAACGTGGCCGATCAGGAAAATGGAGATGTTTTGACCTTTTGCCAATTCCCTTAATTGCGCAGAGCACTCCCTCACTTGGGTAACGGAGCCGGCGGAAGATTCATAATCACTATCGAATACCGTTTGGATCGAATCAACGATCACCACGTCTGGCTGGATCTCCTTGATGTGGCTGAAAATGATAGGCAAGCTAGTTTCGTTGACCAAGAAGAGGTTCTCAGGTAACTTCTCCCCTTTGATGACGAGGCGATCGGCGCGCATTTTAATTTGTTGTTCCGATTCCTCGCCAGTAATGTAAAGGGTTTTGGTCCCCTTAGAAATTTCCATAGTAACTTGCAACATCAACGTGGATTTGCCGATTCCCGGATCGCCGCCGATGAGCACCAAAGAACCTGGAACAATACCGCCGCCGAGAACGCGTGAGAATTCGCCGATCGGTACCGCAATTCGGTGTTCAGCTGAGGATGTGACATCGCCGATCTTTTGTGGGCGCGACCGTGTGCCCAGCCCGCTTTTTGCCACGGATGACTTTGCGGCCGGCTCTTCGTTTACCATCTCTTCGACCATACTGTTGAAGGAATTACATTGGGGACATTTCCCCATATACGAGGCGGAGACTCGACCGCATTGTTGACATACATATCTGGAAAACGATTTTGCCATTATTACTACCCTTTTTGTAGAAATCGTTGATGTTTTGTGGGGTAAGCGTTGGGTACGCTGACCCAAAAGATGTTATCTTAACTATACGATGTTTCTTCTTCTCCTTTGTAAAACATGGAGCGCGAGGTTTGACTACCCTCGCGCTCTACGTTTTAAAGGAACAGCCTCAAGATCCAAAATGCGATCATACCTGAAAAGATCGTCCAAGTAATACTCTTCGTTTTATAGGCAACCAAGGTAGCTATGAGGGCGGCAAATAGCTTTGGGTTGTTAAGCGTCGCTAAAAAGGTATTGTTGGCGTAGAAGACCTCTGGTCCGATGATAGCGCTGAGCACCGCGATCGGCACAAAACGCAATGCTTTCCTTAGGCTTCTCGGGGGTTCCACCTTGTCGAAAATGGCGATGAAACTAAGGCGGGTAAGAAATGTTAGAACTCCAAGAACAAGGAAAAGAAGCCAAATATTCATTTCTTCTCGCTCCAAATTCCAATGCCGATGGCGAGGAAGGACGCCATCAACATCCCAAGTTTAAATGGCAGTGGGAAAAAAATCAGCGAAAAAATGGAGGCGGTGGCAGCAACCAGCAATCCGGGCTTGTCTTTTAGGCCAGGGATCACCAGCGCTATGAATGTCAGCGGTAGGGCAAAATCCAACCCCCAAGCTTCGGGGATCTGCGCGCCGACAAAAATACCCACGGCTGTACTGATCTGCCAGGAGGTCCACAGGGTGAGGCCGGATCCAAATAAATGCCAATGTTTGTTGCTGTTGTCTTCATTTTTTTGAAAATGGATCACGCTCACCGCAAACGCTTCATCGGTAAGTAAGTAGGATAGGAGAACTTTCCATTTTAGGGATAGCCCTTTTAGGTAAGGAGAAAGGGTTGCGCTGTATAAGGCGTGGCGCAGGTTGATCACGAAACCACTGATGACGATAATAAAAAACGGAGTTGATTCAGCAAGTAATTTTGCCACCATAAATTGGGCTGAGCCGGCAAAAATAACAGATGACATTGCTTGGGCTTCGAGGTTGGAAAGCCCAGCATTGAGGGCGAGGATACCGAAGATCATGCCAAACGGAACAACGCCCAATAAAATGGGCAATTCATCTCGTACACCTAAAAAAAACTCGTTGAGTGGTTTTGATTCGTTCACGAGCAAGGATTATAACAAAACAAGACTGCTATGGGTATAAGCTCCCCGTTATTTGAGCAATTCGATCGGGTCAAAAAGGGTAAATGCCCCGCTCATTCTCCAAAGCCGATAATTGTCCATTTCTTCCGCGGTGAGGTCCGCCCTGTAATAGCCCAAAGAATGAAATTCAGTGTCTTTTTCCCCGTAGCGCATCTCTAAGTGAAGGTGTGGACCGCCGGTGAATCCAGTAAGCCCAGTTTGGGCCAGTAGTGCGCCGCACTTTACATCCCCGCCAATGGTTAGGTCTTGCATATTTTGTAGATGACCATACAAAGTGTAAATGGAAGCATTTTCGGGGATACCAAAATGAAGGATGATATTGGCTGGAAGGAGGTTGTAGGGTGTTTCCACTAGGATGACGTTACCATAAGGGGGACGATCCAACACCAAGCCGGCGATCTTTCCATCCATAACAGAGTGTACATCAGTGCCGGTAAAAAGCTTGTTGTCGCGGGTATAAAAACCGAGATCAACGCCATGGTGGGCGTCATCATTATATTGTCCATTGGTCAATATTCTGGGCATGATAAAGGGCTGCGTGATGATCTTGTCGATCGTTTCGAGGGATTGCACCGCTAATGGAGAGCAGATCGAACTAGCTTGGGAGGTTGCGGT
>CAIRYE010000111.1 GCA_903882765.1 uncultured Anaerolineae bacterium | reverse complement strand
TAGGCGGCTCGCTCATCACCAACAAGGACCAAGAATCAACCGTTCGAATGGACAGGTTGATCAGCATTGGTGAGCAGATCAACAGGGCTCTTAAAACCGACCCTGAGATCACTCTCCTTATCGGCCATGGCTCCGGTTCTTTTGGGCATCATGCCGCGAAAAAATTTGGCACCCGTGATGGGTTTGTAGAACCCGCTGAGGCTAACCGCTATTGGCAGGGCTATTTCTCGGTTTATCAACAAGCCCATGCCCTCAACAGGCTTGTGATGGATGCCATGCACAAAACTGGCAATCCCTGTATTGAATTTGCCCCAAACACTATGATCAAAACCAAAGACCACGTCATCACACAATGGTCAGTTGAATCGATCAAGGCAGCAATGCAAGCGCGGTTGATCCCAGTAATTTTTGGCGATGTTGTATTTGATGATGTCATTGGCGGCACCATTCTTTCTACAGAAGACCTATTTGGTTTTTTGGCCAGCTCGCTGAAACCTCAAAAAATATATTTAGCCGGTATTGAAGACGGGGTTTGGGAAGACTACCCTGCGAACAAGAACTTGATCGGGAAAATTAATGCCAACAATTTTGACCACTATCGCAAAGCCATCATTGGCTCAGGAAGTATTGACGTAACCGGCGGTATGGATTCAAAAGTGAGACAAATGCTTTCACTTACCGGAGAAGTTGAGGGATTATCGATCCGAGTTTTTTCTGGTATTCCTGAGGACAATATTTACAAAGCCCTTACCGGCACGGAAATTGGCACTTCAATCGAGTAATTCCGTCGGATTTCCCGCATTTTTAAAATTTGTCTTACAACTTGTGACAATTTTGTGACATCTTTCAATTGTACTTTTCGGCCATTTTTACGATAATGTTTAAGTCAAAAGATTTATATTAAACAGGAGACAAAATGGCAAAAAAATTCACACCCACCCCTATCAAACTGCTAAATCCAGTTCCATCTGATATTGATATCGCGCAAGCCGGTGTTCTAAAACCGATCACCCAGATCGCCGAAGAACTCGGAATTGAAGAAAGCGAACTCGAGTTATATGGTCCTTACAAAGCCAAGATCAAATTAGAGATCTTGGACCGTTTGAAGGATAAACCCAATGGCAAGTACATCGATGTAACCGCTATTACCCCAACCCCTCTTGGCGAAGGTAAGACAACCACTACGGTTGGTCTATCCCAAGCACTTGGCGCCCACCTCGGCAAACGCGTTATGACCGTGATCCGCCAACCATCGCAAGGCCCCACCTTTGGTATCAAAGGCGGAGCTGCCGGCGGCGGTTACAGCCAGATCATCCCAATGGAAGATTTCAACCTTCACCTCACCGGTGACATCCATGCAATTACAGCCGCTCACAACCTTTGCTCCGCCGCCCTTGATGCCCGCATGATGCATGAAGTGAACACCCCCGATAATGACAAACTCTTTGATGCCCTTTGCCCAATGGACAAAAAAGGTGGACGCAAGTTCTCCCCATCCATGCTGCGCAGGCTCAAGAAGTTAGGCATCAACAAAACTGATCCTAACGAACTGACCCCCGAAGAACGCGCTGATTTTGCCCGCCTTGATATCGATCCACAGAACGTCACTTGGCGCCGCGTTATCGATATCAACGACCGCTTCCTGCGTGAGATCCAAGTTGGCCTTGGTAAGGACGAAGTTGGTTTTGAACATCGCTCCGGTTACGATATCACTGTCGCATCTGAAATTATGGCGATCCTTGCCCTCACCACTGGCCTCGAAGATATGCGAGAACGTCTTGGCGCTATGGTAGTTGGCACCAATCGCGCTGGCAAGGCTGTAACCGCCGAGGATCTTGGCGTAGCTGGCGCCCTCACCGTTTTGATGAAAGATGCCATCAAGCCTAACCTGATGCAGACCCTCGAAGGGACCCCCGCGATGGTACATGCTGGTCCTTTCGCGAACATTGCCCACGGACAAAGCTCCATTATCGCTGATAAGATCGCCCTTAAAATGGCCGATTATGTCATCACTGAATCCGGCTTTGGCGCTGACATCGGTATGGAAAAATTCTTTGATATCAAATGCCGCTACTCCGGATTAATTCCCCAAGTAGTCGTCTTAGTTGCCACCGTTCGCGCTCTTAAGATGCACGGCGGCGGACCAAAAGTTGTCGCTGGCAAGCCGCTTGCCGCTGAATACACCGAAGAAAACCTCACCTTGCTCGAAAAAGGTCTTCCCAATATGATCCAACACATTCAAAACGCTCTGAAATACGGCGTGAATGTTGTGGTCGCGGTGAACTCCTTTGCCAATGATACAGCTGCCGAAGTTGAGATGGTGCGTAAATCCGCCATCGCTGCCGGCGCTATGGACGCGGTTGTCTCGCGCCATTGGATGGAAGGTGGAAAAGGCGCGGTTGCCTTGGCCGAAGCAGTCATTAAAGCCTGCGATCAGCCCTCCAACTTCAAATTCCTCTATCCATTGGAACAAGATATCAAAACCAAGATCGAAACGATCTGCCGCGAGATCTATCGCGCCGACGGTGTGGACTACTCCCCCGAAGCGGAACGCAAGATCGAACTTTACACCAAACTCGGTTTTGATAACCTGCCCCTTTGTATGGCGAAAACACATCTGTCCTTTAGCACCGATGCTTCCATCAAAGGCGCCCCAACCGGCTTCCGGGTTATGATCAGTGACATTCGCGCCAGCGTTGGTGCGGGTTTCCTCTACCCACTTCTTGGAACCATGCGCACGATGCCTGGTTTACCCACACGCCCAGTGTTTTATGATGTGGACCTCGACTTGGCAACTGGTAAAGTAGTAGGTTTGTTCTAAACTAGATCGGTATAGCAAAAGCCAGCCCAATTGGGCTGGCTTTTTTTGTTAATCCGTTCAGCCATTTTTTGTAAATGCAATTAAAATGATGCTTATGGATATTCTTGAATTGACCATTGAGAAAGCCGCCCAACTGATCCGATCTGGGGCCACCACCGCCAAAGCAATCAACGAACTGTGCTATCAGCAGATCGAGCGCTTAAATGATGAATTCAAGGTTTATATTACGGTTATTAAAGACGCTGACCAACTTAATACGCGAGAAGGGTTGCTTCAAGGAATCCCGATCGCGGTGAAGGATCTATACCAAACAAAAAGAG
>CAIRYE010000110.1 GCA_903882765.1 uncultured Anaerolineae bacterium | reverse complement strand
TGGGCAATGTAATCGGGCGCGGGGTCAAACAGGACGATCGTGCCATCCGCGATCCCATCCTTAAAAAACACGCGCTTAGCATCCTTCACATCATCCGGTATGCCGGCTTCGATCTGATCTAAACCTTCGGGCGGAATTGCCCCGCCGGTAGCGTTTCGCACTTTGAACCCGTTGTCGGAAGGCGGATTATGGCTGGCGGTAATATTGATCGCGCCGCAGGCTTTTTTTTGAACCGCGGAAAAAGCGATCACCGGAGTGGGGGTGGCCCCATCAGTTAGATAAACTTTCAATCCATTCCCGGCAAGTACTTCCGCGGCGGTTTTGGCAAAATTTTCTGAGGCAAATCGTTTATCGTGCCCTACAACAACCCATGCGCCGGCGTTTCCCTGTGAGATCATATAATCAGCGAAACCTTGGGTTGCCCGGCGAACGTTATCAAACGTGTAGTCTTCGGCAATTACGCCTCTCCATCCGTCTGTTCCAAACTTGATCTTTTCTGACATAATTTTCACCTCAATTTTTTAATAGTTTAGTTTCAAAGCCGTCAATATCATTTAGGTAATCCATCAATGCAGGCTTTTGTATAGTCGGATTCGTGTACATTTCTGCGCAAGGGTGATCGATCATTTCAATGATCGTATCAGCAACTTCTTCCGCCGTTTGAACATTTTGCGCTATCCCTAACGGACCGGTTGAATATAAAGCATTTTCGGCAAATTCGGTATCAACTGGGCCAGGAATAACAAGCGATACATGGATATCAGGAAACTCGCGGTGAAGATCCATCCGTAAATTGGCTGTCAGGGTATTCATCGCGCTCTTAGCGGCACTATATGCCGAACGACTGGTAGCCATCGGCAACCGAGCCAAACCTGAAGAAACATTGATAATATGCCCCTGTTTCCGTTCCACAAAATGGGGGACAATGGCTTGCATTCCAAAAAGAACCGATTTTAAGTTGGCGGTCATCATTTCGTCAACATCTTTCTCGGTCAGTTCCATCACTGATTTCGTTATCCCGCGGCCAGCGTTGTTGATCCAAACATCAACATGGTCAAAGGTCCGAATGGCTTCTTCCCGCAAACGTTCAACATCTTGCTTCCTAGTCATATCCGTTGTCAATGAAAATGAATCTCGCCCACATTCGCGGGTGACTTGCCTCAGCTCCTGATAACGCCGCGCGGCAAGCATAAGATAATCACCACGTGCGGCAAGTTTTTTTGCTACTGTTTTACCAATTCCGGCGCTTGCGCCAGTAATTACGATCACCTTGCTCATATTTTTTTATTGTCCGATCAACTTTTTGGAATAACGCACTTTTCGAAAACAGTTTTAATGCCACCATTACTTACTTGGTTCAACTGCTCAAATTTCAATCCAGAATGGCCGCTTAATTTTATATCATTCGTTACTAACGCGAGCGTCCAACCGGGGGTTTCCGCTTTCAACACTTTGCCGAGTTGCGCGTACAAATTTCTCAGGTCGTTCCCCTCTTGAAGTCTGTGGCCATAAGGGGGGTTTGTAACGATCCAGCCATGGCGGTTTTTGTTGGTGAGATAGGATAACGCTTGACACTCAAAAGTGACACGGTCGGCAACCCCGGCGCGTTGGGCGTTTGATTGGGCGATCTCAATAGCGCCAGCGTCCCGATCATATCCAAAAACTTCGATCTTTTTTTCAAAATCGATCTTTACGCCATCTTTTATGCTTTTCCAAGTTTTGTAATCAAAATCGAGCCAATCAGTGAAGGCAAAACCGCGATGGTATCCCGCCGGAATATTGAAGGCCATTTGACTTCCTTCGAGCGGTATAGTCCCAGAACCACAAAATGGATCGATCAGCGGAGATGCTTGATCCCAACCTGAAACCATCACCAAAGCGGCTGCCAAAGTTTCACGGATCGGCGACCGTGTGACCTCTTGTCGATACCCGCGCTTATAGAGGATCTGCCCCGAAGAGTCGATGCTGGCGGTTAGTTTGTCATGATCGATACGCAAGTTGATCAGTTGTTTGATGGATTTCTCCAATTTTGTTGGCTTACACTTCGCGTTTAACTTTTGGTCCAAGGCTTGGGCGGCAAATTTTGTGATCACACCGGTATGCATTAATTTCGAATGAGAACAAGATACTTGAAATTCAAAATCAAACCGCAGATCAAAGTGCTTTTCCCAAGGAAGGTTGTAAATTCGCTCTGTCAATTCCTGAAAACTTCTGGCATAAAAAGGCTGGCCAATTCGCGAAAGAACTCGGTTAGCGGTTCTCAGAAAATAATTTGCTTTATACATATCACTGGCGTCACCTTTAAAGGTTAAACCACCATATTCAGTCGTGGCGTTAATTCCTAAAGCGGCCAGTTCTTGCTTGGTAACTTCTTCGATCCCGGGAGTGGTAATTACAAAATATTCATTCATATGTCAATATTATAGTTTAGTAGGAAAGGTATAATCAAACTCGAGGATTTATGAGCGAAAAAACATATTTTGATTTTGCGGCTACCACCCCCGTTGATGAACGAGTGGTTGAGGCGATGCTTCCCTACTTCAACGAAAAGTTCGGCAACCCTTCTTCTGTTCACCTTTATGGGCAAAGGGCGGAGTATGCTGTAGAGACCGCGCGCGAGATCGTGGCGGATTATATCAACGCTGAGCCTGAGGAAATTATTTTTACTTCTTGCGGTTCCGAATCCAACAATCTCGCTTTACGCGGGGTTACACTTGCCCGCCGACATCACGCCAACGGTACAAATACCATTATCACAAGCAAGGTGGAACACCACGCGGTGAGTAAAACCGCCGAACAGCTTCGACAATTTTTTGGCTTTGGCATCGATTGGTTGCCCGTTGATGATTTTGGCGTTGTCAACCCTCGCACCCTAAAAAGCAAATTGAATTCGTCGGTCGCCTTGGTTTCTTTAATGTATGCCAACAATGAGATCGGCTCTATCAATGATATTCAAACGATGGCTGAACTCTGCGCAAAAAATAATATACCATTTCATACCGACGCGGTTCAAGCCGCCGGTTATCTTCCGTTAGACGTAAAGAAAACACCCGTCGATCTGGTTTCTTTAGGCGCGCACAAGCTATACGGGCCAAAAGGTGTTGGAGCGCTTTTTGTTCGAAATGGAACAAAGATCCTCCCAACTATTACCGGAGGAGGCCAAGAGAACGGTCTTCGTGCTGGCACACACAATGTTCCATACATAGTTGGTTTCGCCAAAGCGATCGAACTATTAAAGGTGGAACGACAAGCACGCATCGAGCACGTAGAACCCTTACGCAACCACATCATCGAAGGTGTATTAGAGAAAATTTCTGGGTCAAAACTTACTGGCCACCCCGAAAATCGATTGCCGCAACATGCCAGTTTCGTTTTTAAGAATGTAGATGGAAACTTACTGCTTTCCATGCTCGATGAAAAGGGCTTTGCTTGTTCTTCTGGGTCTGCCTGCAAAACTGGCAATCCTGAACCGAGCGAAGTATTAACAGAAATCGGATTGGAACGTGAATGGTCGTTAGGCTCCCTTCGAATCACCCTTGGAACTACCACCACCAAAGATCAGGTTGATCATTTTTTGGCGATCCTGCCCAATATCATCGACCTAAATCGTTCCCTAACTGCCAAAAGGTAGCGCAATGACCAAGGTTGTTGTCGCAATGTCTGGCGGGGTTGATAGTTCTGTAGCAGCCCACTTACTAAAAGAACAAGGTTATGAGGTAACTGGTCTTATGCTTCGGCTTTGGAGCGAACCCGGTAAGGAAAACTCCAATCGTTGTTGTACTCCCGATTCAGTAGCGCAGGCAAAGAAAGTCGCTTCAATTTTGGATATCCCCTTTTATGTGATCGACGCCAAGGATATCTTTTATGATAAGGTGGTCAAGTACTTCATCGATGGTTACGCCGATGGCATCACTCCAAACCCTTGTTTAGCTTGTAATCGCCACATTCGCTTTGATCTATTGTTCAATCACGCCATGGCACTCGGTGCTGATTTTATGGCGACGGGTCATTATGTCCAAAAATTTGTGCGAGATGATGGAATGCATTTGCTAAGAAGAGCGATCGATGAGGGCAAAGACCAAAGTTACGTGCTGCACGTGATCAAACAAGATATTTTGCGAAAAGTCCTTTTCCCAGTAGGCGAACATCCAAAATCAATAATTCGGGAAATTGCCAGTGAGATCGGTTTGCCTGTTGCAAAGAGACCCGATAGCCAAGATCTGTGCTTTTTGGCTGGTGAAGATTATCGAACCTTCTTGCAACGCTACGAACAAAGTTCCAATCTCCCCGGCAATATCATTTCCACAAATCACCAAGTGCTTGGCACTCATACTGGCCTTCACAATTACACCATTGGCCAACGAAAAGGTTTGGGCATCACCACTATAGATCCATACTTCGTTGTAAAAAAAGACTACCAAACAAACTCACTGGTCGTTGGTGACGCTCGATCCCTTGGAACAGATCGGTTGATCGCTACAGAGGTTGAATGGTCGTGTGGAAGTCCACCATCTCTTGAGTTCGATGCCTTGGTAAAAACCCGATACACATCAAAACCCGCCGCCGCGAGAATAAAAATGAGCAACGAAAACGCCAGCGAGGTGATGATCCAGTTTTATGATCTTCAAAGAGATATCACACCCGGTCAGGCGGCGGTGATCTATGATTCGGATGTAATGTTAGGCGGTGGAATCATCCTTTCCACCGATCGATCCGAATTACCATAAATTTAATAAAGAGAGAAAAATATGAACATAAAGATCGAATCCTTATTAGCGGCAAGATTATTCCTTTTTCCACAATTGGTTGGGGATCAGATCTTTTTTATCAGCAACATTAGCGGGAAACTAAGCCTTTATAAAATGAACTATGGCGGCTCCGTTCCTGAGCCATTACTCCCGCCTAATATTTCCTTACAAAATCCCGATCTTATCGGTGGCTTAGCGTTTCGAGTTTTTCCTGAAATTGATCAGATATTGGTCATGATCGATCAGGATGGTGATGAAGTTTACCAACCATATATCATCCCACTCGATGGCGGGTTCCCGGAAGTAGCATTTAATAACGCCTTTTCTGGCTATCGAACGCATTTAACAATGGTCGATGACGACCGAGCGATCGTATATTTCGCGGCCGAAAAATTGGATGAACCGATATCCGAAGCCTATTTTGGAAACCTTGCCACAACGGAAGTAAGAAAGATCGCTGCGTCAAAATGGGGTAGTTATCCTATCGCTCACAATAAGGATCATTCTCAGGTGATCATTGTAGATAGTTATACCGTTGGCGATAATTTTCTTACCCTGTTAGAAAATGATGAACAAACGGCGTTGTTCGGAAAAGCACTCGAGGAAAGGGCAAAGAAAGAGAGCATCCCGCTTAATGGGATAGAGAGTGCCTGTTTTACCCCAAATGAAACAGAGCTTTTAGTAACCACCACCATCTTTGATGATCATTTTTCGGTTGGCCAGATCTCCTTGAGCGAACCCGGCGAGATGACTGATGTAACTATCACCGGAACAACCCACACCGGAAACGGTGAGTTAGAAGGGTTGGAGAGGTTGATCAACGACCATTATTTGTTGAAATACAACATCGATGGCGTTTCAATTTGTTATGAAGCCAAATACGTCGCGGCTTCCAAAACTCTTAAAGTAAAACATGTGATCGTCGGCGATTACCCCCTCGATAATGGTGTTCTCGAACATATTGATTACAACAAAGAGATGAACATCTTTACCCTCACCTTTTCAAATGCCATCTCGCCCACCCAAATTTACAGCATCGAAAAAAAGAAACGAGATTTCGTTGTTCTCCATACCTCCGAGAAGGTTTTAGGCTTGCCCGAACACTACCTAACCAAAGGCGAAGATGCCTCCTTCACTTCCTTTGATGGAACAAGGGTTTCCGCCCGATTATATTTACCATCGCCCTCCCTGCATTTTGAAGGTCCCAGGCCGCTGGTCTATTACATTCATGGCGGACCGCAAAGCCAGGAACGCCCTAATTTTGCCTGGTTTTCTATGCCGCTCATCCAATTCCTTACTCTCAACGGGTTCGCGGTTTTTGTACCAAATGTACGCGGTTCAACGGGCTATGGGCTCAATTACACTAAGCAAGTAGACCAAGATTGGGGTGGGGAAGATCGCAAAGACCACGTATTCGCGATGGAGCAGGTTCTCTCAAAAGACGCCCGAATCGATACCAAGCGCGCCGGGGTAATGGGCCGGTCGTACGGTGGATATATGACCCTGATCCAAGCAGGAATGCACAGCGATCTATGGAAAGGCGCGGTGGATATGTTTGGCCCATACGACCTTCTCACCTTCTCTGATCGCATCCCCGAAACGTGGAAACCCTATTTCAAAGTTGCCTTGGGCGACCCAAGCACCAAGGATGGTGTAAAATTCCTCACCGAACGATCGCCCAAGAAGTATTTGCAAAACCTTGCCTGCCCAATGCTGGTCATTCAAGGCCGAAATGACCCCCGAGTGGTCGCTTCAGAATCAGAG